>CAYXSK010000016.1:2158-6637 GCA_964466325.1 uncultured Candidatus Saccharibacteria bacterium
TTGATTCAATGAAAATAGATTTCTTTAAACCGGAAACTAAAGATAACTGGATAGCAATTTTAGGAATTGATGTCAAAAAAAAGCCAGGGAAATATAATTTGGTTATTAATACCGAAGGTGGGGCCCCTATTTTTAAAAAGGATATAGAGGTTATTGAAAGGAAATTTCCAATTACCGAACTTTTGGTTACTAAAGAACTTGAAGAAAAGGGCTTTACCCCTTCAAAAATTGTCGAAGACCTAATCAGTAAGGAGAATCCAATGATAGCTGAAATTTTTAGTATTTATACTCCAAAAGCCTATTTTAGCGAAGTTTTTATAAATCCTTTGAAAGAGATGAAGGTAGAGGGAGCCTTCGGAAATATCAGAAAAAGTGAGAACGTGAGTATTCAGCATTTGGGAGTAGATTTGGCAGCAGATATTGGAAAGGAGGTTTATGCAATCGGGGATGGCTTTGTCCGTTTTTCCCAAGAATTACCTACCTATGGCAAAACCCTAATGATTGACCATGGGCTGGGAATCTTTTCGCTTTATTTACATTTAAAGGAGTTTAAAGTATTAAATGGAATGAAGGTTAAAGGTGGAGATGTCATCGGCCTTTCGGGAAATACTGGCTATGCCATAACCCCTCATTTACATTTCTCCGTAAAAATTAATGGTTTAAACATTGATCCCTTAAGATTTATTGAAGTAATAGAAAAAGAACTAAGATGAAAAGCATCTGCTTTATATAGTCGAATGTTAATGAAGACTGAAGATGAAGGCAAACTCCGAAGGAGGCAAACTTCATCGACTAACCCATTTATCCTTGACAAATTGTAGTTTATGGTGTATAATTTTAGGTATGCTAAAATTTTTAAGACAATTAAATCTAGAAAAGGGAGCGACTTCTATCGCCGAGTTGTTATTGGTAATGACTACTGCCACCGTTGTCATTGGCGGCATAACCCTGAATGTTTCCGATATCTTAAATGAAGCTAATGACACCCAAAGAGTGGCTAATTTAAGACAGATTGTCACTGCTCTTGAAATATATTATTCTGACCATGAAAATTATCCTCGGGCTGATTTTGATGGTTTAATTTCTGAACTTATTAATGGAAATTATTTGGGCTCTTCACCTACTACCCCAGAAAAATACGAATATCAATATTTCAATGGCGGAGAAAATTATATTTTGAAAACTTCCTTAGAAAATCCTGAAAGCGATTATTTGGAGGCTGATTTGGATGGAGAAATTGGGGGAATAGATTGCCAAGACCCCTACTTCTGCCTTAAAATGTAATAGTGGGGTTTAAATATCTCAAAAAAGAAGCAATAGATAAGCTTCCCAAAACCGCAGGAGTTTACGCTTTTAAAAAAGGAAGGGAGATTTTGTATATTGGCAAGGCAGCAAATATTAGAGAAAGGGTCAGGCAACACAAAGAGTTACTAAGCAAAGCTTTGCAACTCGGCTATTTAAAAACCGATTCGGAAATTGAGGCCCTAATTTTAGAAGCCAATTTAATAAAAAAATACCAGCCAAAATATAATGTGGTTTGGCGAGATGATAAAAATTACTTTTATGTAGGAATTACAAAAGAAGATTATCCTCAAGTTTTCATTACTCATCAAATCAAATCCCTAAATACTAAATACAAAATACTAAATACTAAATTCGTGGGGCCTTTTGTGGACGGCGGAGCCTTAAAACAAACTTTAAAAATTTTAAGAAAGGTTTTTCCTTACAGGTCCTGCCGAGTTTTACCAAAAAGACCCTGTCTTTGGTATCATTTGGGGAGATGTCCAGCTCCTTGCTTGACTAAGTCAAAGATTTCTTTAGAAATCCCCCTAACGAGACTGAAAAAGGATTGCCAGAGAAATGCCAAAAATATAATGAAGATTTTTAAAAGGGGGAAAACAAAAACTTTGGGAGATTTAAAAAAGGAAATGAAAATTGCAGCGAAAAACCAAAATTTTGAATTGGCGGCAAAAATCAGGGATCAAATTTCGGCTTTAGAAAAAGTGATGTCTCATGCCAGAATTTTTGAGCCTTTCCAGATTTCCCCTATTGAAAATTGGTCGCCAATCCAAAAAGAATTAAAAAAGATATTAAAGACCAAAAAGGGAATCACAAGAATTGAGGCCTATGATATTTCTAATATCCAAGGCGAGGTCGCAACCGGGGCAATGGTCACTTTTATTAATGGTCATCCCGATAAAAATTTTTACCGAAAATTTAAGATTAACATCGCTGGAAAACCGGATGATGTGGCGATGCTAAAAGAAGTCTTGTCTCGAAGATTAAAGCATCCCGAATGGCCTTATCCTGATTTAATGCTAATTGATGGCGGCAAACCGCAACTGAATGTTGCGGTAAAATCCAAATTCCAAAATACAAAATCCAAAAATATAAAAATTATAGCAATCGCTAAACAAAAAAACGAATTATTTATCGAGGGACAGAAAAAATCGATTTTGTTAAAGAGTCTACCGAGGGAAATTTTTAATTTAATTTTACAGCTTCGTGATGAAGCTCATCGATTCGCTCAATCCTATCATCATAAACTGAGAAAAAAGGTCTTGCTTGGAGATTGAGTTTCTGGTATTATTAAAAAACACCTATGGAACGCCTATTTTGGCAAATTGTGGTTGGAATTTTAGGAATTTATTTGGGAACTCATTTTGTTCCCGGAGTTAGTTTAGAAATTCCGCCAGAAGGAATTATTTTTTTAGGAATAAAATTGACTGCCCAATGGCAGGTTCTGGTGTTGATTGGTATAGTGTTGGGCTTGGTTAATTCCTTTATTAAGCCGATTTTGAAAATTATCACTTTGCCTCTTCGGATTTTAACCTTTGGTCTTTTTGGTTTAATCATCAATATGTTAATGATTTGGCTTGTTGACATCTTTTTCCCGGAATTGATTATTGCCGGCCTCATCCCTCTCTTTTGGCTAACCTTTATCGTTTGGATTTTAAGTTTTCTTCTCGGGTTATCTACTACCTCGAGAAAGATGTTTTTTAGAGAGTAAAAATTTATGGAAAAATTTCTCCCCCTAGCTCAAATTGTTGTTTCTGTTCTTTTGGTGGTTTTTATTCTTTTACAACAGCGAGGTCAGGCCCTGGGGTCGGCTTTCGGAGGCGAAGGAGGATTTTATGCTACCCGTAGAGGTGTCCAGCAAAAAATTTTTTGGCTAACTTGCTTTTTGGGAGCAGCTTTCCTAATTTTGGCAATCTTAAATCTCATTTACTAAAATGAAATGGCCATCCAAATCGCAGTGGGGGCAGTTTTCTAAAATCCTTACCCGAAAAGAAAAAATTATTTTTTCGGTTTTTTTGTTTTTATTTGTTGTTAGTTTTTCTTTTCTTTCGGTTAACTTTTATTTTAAAAACACCGAGCCCCAAGCTGCCCAAGGTGGTGAATATATTGAAGGAGTTATTGGCTTTCCGAGATGGATTAATCCAATCTTTGCTCCTTCAAATGAGGCTGACCAAGATTTAACTGAGTTAATCTTTTCTGGTTTAATGAAATATGACGAAAATGGTAAGCTTTTACCGGACATATCTTCAAAATATGAGATTTTAGATGAAGGAAAGATTTACGAATTTTATTTAAAAGAAAATGTTTTATGGCACGACTCCCAGCCCCTCACCGCTGAAGATGTAATTTTTACCATAAAAACTATTCAAAATCCCGATATTAAAAGCCCGCTCAGGGCTAGCTGGTTGGGGGTGGAGGTTGAGAAAATTTCTGATTTTCGAGTGCGTTTCAGTTTAAAAAATCCCTCCCTTCCCTTCCTGGAAAACACAACCCTGAAAATAATCCCAAAACACATTTGGGAAAATGTTTTACCTCAAAATTTTCCCTTAAGTTTCTATAATTTAAAACCGGTCGGTTCTGGCCCTTATAAATTAAAAAGCTTGTTTCAAAACCAAGAAGGAAAAATAATTTCTTTAACCTTGGGTAGAAATCCTGATTATTTTGGAAAAGAGCCCTATCTTTCTCTGATTTCCTTTCGTTTTTTTGAAAAAGAAGAAGAGTTAATTTCGGCCTTTAAAAATCAAGAGATTAAAGGTTTTTCGGGTAACTTTCCCAATCTGCTCAATTCGGCTAACCTCTATCTTCTCTCGCTTCCCAGATATTTTAGCGTCTTTTTTAATCAAAATCCGCCAACTGGTAAATCTAAAATTTTCGCTGAGAAAGAAGTTCGACTGGCCTTAAATTACGGAACCGATAAGGAAGAATTGTTAAGGCAGGTGTTGCTGGGACGAGGAAAAGTGGTTGACTCCCCTATTTTGCCCGAGATCTATGGATTTAACCCGCCATTAAAAATTTACCAGTTTGATCTAGAAGGAGCTAAGCTCCTTTTAGAAGAGGCGGGATTTAAAGAAGGGGAAAATGGGATGAGAGTAAAAACTATTAAAAAAACGCCTGCTTTTCAATTTAAGAGCAATCTCACTACTGGTTCTCAAGGAAATGAAGTAAAAGAATTGCAAAAAT
>CAYXSK010000017.1:0-5718 GCA_964466325.1 uncultured Candidatus Saccharibacteria bacterium
CCAACCAAAGCAATCGAACCTAAAATTATCAATCCAATTTTTATTTTTCCCATATTTTAAATTAAAATTTAAAAATATCGACCTTTAATAGATTTTAACTCCTACTTTTATTCTATTTCATCAAATCGCCTTGTCAAATAGTCTTATTTACAAAGTTTTAAAAGTTCTTTGGCGTTTTCTACGGCATAGCCATAAGCAACGTTTAAAATAAATCTACTTACCTTTCTTTAATTTTAAAAATTCCTCTGGTGAAATTTGGAAACTCTCAAATATAGATTTTAAGGTTTTCCTTTTTAAATCGCCTGACTGATGAGGAATGATTGCTACTCTACCATCGCTTGGTCTTCCCCATATCTCGTGGTCGCCTTTAGCCATTTTATAAAAAGAAAAGCCAAGTTTCTTGGCTACTCTAATAACATCGCGATACTTTGCCACAGGAAAACGGGGCATAAGATTATTTAACTACTGCAACATTTAAATCACTAAGTATTTTCCTTTTCTCAATGCTTACTCGAGGAATAGAAAATTTCCTTACATGTTTCTTTTTGTATTCCAAAACAATTTTAATTACATCCTTTAAATTATCTACAGCTTCTTCAATAGTTTTCCCTTCAGCGTAACAGCCCTGTAAAGAAGGACAAACAGCTAAAAAACCGCCTTCTTCACAAACTTCAATTTTAATTGGATAAAGATAAATTTGCTTCATATTTTTATTTTAACTAATTGGAAACAGAAGTCAATGGTTTATTTACAAAGTTTCAAAAGTTCTTTGGCGTTTTCGATGGCGTAGCCGTGGAAATCGTTATTAAAATAACAATAAACATCTAAGCCTTGTTTCAGCCATTTTTTGATTTTTTGAGCTAAGGAGCTTAGCTCCTTTTTTGTATATTTTGAAGAAAATAAAACTTTTGAGCCATGCATTCTGATATAAACAAAATCGGCAGTCACCACTTCGGCTTTTGGATAAGACGGCGAGTCGGCAATTACCCAGGCAGCATTATATTTCTTAAGAAGTTGGTAAGCCGTTTCATCGCACCAACTTTTATGTCTGAATTCGAAAGCGTATTGATAATTCTTCGCTAAAATTTTTAAAAAAGCTTCGAGGCGTTTTAAATCAGCTCGAAAACTTGGAGGAAATTGGAATAAAATCGGGCCGAGTTTTTCTTTGAGATTTAAGGCGTTTTCTAAAAATTGCTGCCAGGCTTCTTTAACTCCGTTTAACCTTTTAATGTGAGTGATAAAACGACTGGCTTTGACAGCAAATAAAAAATCCTCGGGCGTCTGATTATACCAATTTTGGTAAGTGCTCGGCCGAGGCAAATGATAAAAAGAGTAATTTATTTCAGCAGTTTTAAAGTGTTGAGAAAAATATTTTAACTTGTCTTTTGATGGTAGATCTTCAGGATAAAAAATACCTTCCCAATCTGAATAAACCCAACCAGAAGTACCGATAAAAAGTTTGCTTGGCTTTCTCATCATCGAATAACAAATTTATCTTTAAGAAAAGCGGTGATTTGAGAGCCAACCTCTGGAGCAGACCAAAAATATTCATGTCCTGGCGCCCGAAAAGCTAGAGCAAATCTAAGATGTTCACCTTTTAGTTTTGAAAAAATCCATCTAAAAGGAGTTTTAACTAAAGAGAAAAGCAAAGCTTTTACTTCCCCTACTGACAAGCTATCTTTTCCATTATTGGTTAGTCGAAGAGTATTTTTTGATTGGAAATTTTCGTGCCAAAAAGGGACACCAGCCTCAATTCCGTAAACTGAATCTCTAACCTCTCCAGAAAGCTTTTCCATCGTTTTTTCAACAAAGGCGCCACCGCTGGAGAGCCCAGCGACAATGATTTTTTTATCTGGCAAGCTTTCTGCCAAAAACTCCAAATCTTCAGCCAGAGTATCCGACGAAGAATTAAAAAAATTTAGAAAATCTTTAGCGCTGGCTATTTTCCCTGATAGAGTGTTTTTTGTCCTCTGGTAAGGAATAACTATTGAATCATAACCATAGCCATTAAGAGTTTTTTGAATCTCTTCAACAATTGGAGCGAAATCTTCTGCTTTTTCAAAAGGCGTATTGCCCCAGCCACCAGAATTAAAAATGATAATGACATCGCTATTTTTAGCCGCTTCTAAAACTTCTTGAGGTTGAAAACTATCCGGAATAACTTCCGACCCAAAAAGAAAAAATAAACCTCCAAAAACCACGCTGACCAGGATAAGCTGTTTTGCTGTTTTCATTTCTGATGAAATTTTTTATCGAGGGCTTTTATAAATTCAAGTAAAAGAGGATCATCAAAAAATTCTCTTGCCCACAACCACCAAGGGCCGAGTGGAGGGTTTTTATATTTTTTCCAATATTCGAGAGCTTGCAAAAAATTTTCCGCACGATCAGCCTGACGGAAAAATCTTCCTTCTGGACTTAAACCTTTTTCATAATCTAACCAAAGATTTCTTATTTCTTTTTTAAAACGAGCTGGTAATTTTGAAATAAGTTTTTCTAAAGCCCTTCTTTCTTTCTTTAGCTTATCGATAGCTCGCTTCTTCCTTTCAGTAATCGGAAACCTCGGCCAGATTTTCATTAACTCTCTGAGCTTTTTTTTACTTCTGGGTAAAATAGAATCATAGGGAGTTATATCTCCCGCATAGACTTCACATAAATCGTGGATTAAAGCCATTTTAATAAGTTTCTCTAAGTTAAGCCCTTTTTTCTCCCCCCCCAAAATCCAGCTCATTATCGCCGTTCGAAAAATGTGCTCAGCGATACTCTCTGGGTTTTTTATTTGGTTTATCACCCATCCTCGCCGAGGCATCTTCTTTAACTTTCCAATTTCAATAAAAAAATCGAGAAGTTCCTCCATACAACTTTAATTTATCATATTTTATTCAAACAAAAAAGAGAGGAAAACTCCTCTCTGAAATAGAAGGGAATAAAATTTTCTTAGCTAATTCTGTATTTTATCTTCTTTATTTTATAAACCGTTTGAATGGGTGAAGAAACAACAACTTCATCACCAATTCGGTGACCTAAAAGCGCCTGGCCAACTGGGGACTCGTTAGAAATTTTTCCCAAAGATGGGTTAGCTTCTAAAGAACCAACGAGAGTAAATTCATCCCTTTGACCGTCTACTTCAACTATTACTTGAGCTCCCAAATTTATAATATTTTGTTTTTCTTTTGAAGGAAGTTGAATTAATTCAGCATTTTTAAAAATATTTTCTAGCTCGGCTAACCTCACTTCCAAAAAACTTAAATCTTCTTGAAAAGAAAGGTATTCTGGGTTCAAATCTTCCGAATGCCAAATCTTAGGTATTTCACCTTTAGTTTTGGAAAACTTAAGACTCTTTAAGTCTGCGTACTCTTTTTTTATTCTTTCTAATCCTTCTTTAGTTAAGTAAAACTTTTTTTCTTCCGCCATGGTTATGACTTTATTTTAGTTTTTCAAGAAAACTTGTCAAGACCTTTTAAAAAATTTACTAAAAACGGCTTTTTACTTTATTTTCGAAAGTTTTTTACAGGTAATGCTTATTTTATTATACCAAGATAGTTTGTCAAGAGCAACCCTTGATTTATCCACAGGAAAAATAAAATTGCCATTGGGGCAATTAAAATTATTAAAAATAATCTTTTAGGTAATGGGTGGGTTCCAACCTTTAGGAATTATGGGCAATTCTCCTACATTAACCTCAATGTGTTTGACCTCCGGCTCTGACCTTATTTCTTTTGCAATGAAGTTTTCTATACTTTCTAAATTGGGAGTGGCTATACTAACCATTAAGTTATATCTTCCAGAAGTTTTAACTAAATGGTAAACCAAAGGAGATTTTTCAAATTTTTCTATGAGACGGGAAATTGTGTTGTTGTCTGCTTCAACGATAACGTGAGCGCTTACTGAATAAACTTTCTCCATATTCAATAATCCCTGAATTTTTAAAACTCCTTCATCTATCAATCTTTCTACTCGATTTTTAATCCCTACCGGGCTCAACCCAGTTTTTTTAGCAATTTCAACGAAAGATTTTCTTCCATCCTCAGAAAGGGCTTGAATAATTTTTAAATCTATCCCATCTATTCTTTCCAAGCTCCAGGGAGCATAAGCAGAGTAACCCTCTACCGAAAAATCAGCCAATCCCGTCCTGTCGCACAAAACCGCGTATTTGATATCTTTTATTTTAAACTTATCTTTTTTAAGCCGCATTGTTTCCATGGCACGTTTATAACCCTTACCAGTAATAATATCATTATCAACCAATAATACCTTTCTTCCTCTTACTTTTTCTTCCTCTAATCCTTTTCCGTCATCCTCCATGGTGGTAAAAACCACATTCGCTCTTTCTTTTTTGAGCCATTGGTAAAGCCCTTCTCCGTAAAAAACTCCGTCATCTTCCAGTCCTATGACGCAACCTCGGTCTCTCCCGAAATATTTTTTGACATCTCGGCCAAGGCCGGCTACTAATTTTTGAATTGGTTTAAATTTTAAGAGAATATCTGTCGGCATATTTTTTAACATATTGTTTTATCAACTCATCTCTAAGTTCTGGGGTAGTAGCCGCAATTAATAAGCCTACCTTATCATGCTGTCTTCCTGGAAGAAACTCATAATCTTTGTAAGAACCATCCGAATTAACACTAACAACTGAACAGCCAGCAGTTTTAGCAATCGGAAAACCAGGATCAATTTCTGAACGTGGTTCGTTAAACATAACGTAGGCATCAACTAAACCCGAGGCTAAATACGCATAAATAAATGAACCACCTTGAGGATACAAAAGTCCCTTGGGGTGCAAATTTTTAATTAAATCCCCGAAAATGTCAAGAAATTTCTCTGAATATAAAGATTTCATTAAATAACTGGCTAAAACTACGGGTTCTGTTAGTTTTTTCCTGGCGGCGGGCTTAATTTTCCTTTTCTCACCAGTCTTCATATCTAACAAGTAATTTTGACCACTATTCATAACATAAAATTTTTCATTTAAAATATCGGCAATACCAGTAGCAATAGGGTTTCTTTTTTTGTCATAAAAACTCAAGGCAGTATACCAATTGTGCTCAAAACCCTTCAGAAAAAGAGCTGAGCCATCAAAAGGATCAATGGCACCATAAAGATGGTTTCCATTTTTAATATCCCTGGCTTCCGGTTCAGAAAAAACAGTTGCCTTTATATTATATTTTTTTAATAATTGCTCTAAAATCTCCTCACCTACCCTATCAATGCCGATTTCAATATCTTCGGGTCTATTTATCACCTCACCTAAAACCTGCCGACCATCTCCTTTAGCTGCTTTTTTCCTAACCTCTTTGGTAGTTTCAGTTAAATATTCAATTAATAAGTCTTTAATGCTTTGTTTTTGCATAACTTTTATTTTACTTCCCTAAGAGAAAGTGTCAAGGGCCTTGATAAACCTTTCGGTGTCTTCTAAAGTCCCGATGGTTACTCTCACTGCTTCCTTTCCATCGGGAGATAGTTTGGGTCTAACTAAAATACCTTGAGATTTTAAGCCCTCAATTAATTTTTGTGAATTTGTCACTCTTAAAAGTAAAAAATTAGCAGCACTCGGGTAAAAGAAAATCCCTTTTTTTCTTAAAAATTGCTCTAATTTCGGCTTAGATTTTTCCATGACTTCTTTGATATAATCCTCCACATATTTTGGATCTGATAGGGCAGCTAAAATGGCAGCTTTGGCAAACATATTTACATCATATGGTCCCCGAATTTTTTTTAACT
>CAYXSK010000018.1:0-5710 GCA_964466325.1 uncultured Candidatus Saccharibacteria bacterium
TACATCGAACGCCGATATCCGGTCAGTAGCAACCAGTAGAAATTCTCTGGGGTTTAAGTCATAAGTATCTCTGACTTTTCCTCGATAGATCCATCCTTTTTCCAGTCCCAGGAAATACTCTATGACTTGATTATTTTTACCCATCTTAGCCCTCCTTTCTAGATTCCAAATCGGACAAAAATCTGGTCAATATTTTTTGAAAATGCTATTTCGTGGAATTTCTCCACAAAAAAAGGAGCTATAACCCTCCTTTCTTGAAATTACAAAATCTAATATATTTGTCAACTTTTAAATCCCGAATAATTTTTTAGCATTCTCGGTGGTAACCCTGGCTATTTCTTCATAACTCAAATTTCTAAGTTTGGCAATTTTTTCGGCGACATGCTTTATATATATAGGTTCATTCCTTCCTGTCATTGGTGGCGGTGTTAAGTAAGGGCAATCGGTTTCAATCAAAATTTTATCTAAGGGCGTTTTCTTTATGATTTCATCTAAATCCAACTTAAAAATTATCCCATTAAAACCCAAATAAAATCCCATTTCTAAATATTCTTTTGCCTGCTCCCAACTGCCCGTAAAACAATGCATCACCCCAGATGGTAATAAATCCACACCTGTCGATTTATTACTATTTTGAGAATCTGCTAAAATTTTAATCAAATCATCGTGGGCAAATCGACAGTGAAAAATGACAGGTAAATTTAATTCTTGAGCTAATTCTAAATGTTTCAAAAAAACCTCTTTTTGTTTATTTTTAAACTCTTCTAATTTTTTCTTGGTTTTAGGCCGATAATAGTAATCTAAACCTGTTTCGCCAATGGCGACCACTTTTTTTGATTTAGCAAGTTCTTTATATTTTTGATAGTCGAACTCTTCTTCTTTTGTCTGAAATTCTATCTCTTCTTTATCTATTTTTGTCTTGAAAATTCCCTTTGATAAATGAATCGGATGAAGCCCGACAGCGGCATAAACTCCTTCTGGATATTTTTCGGCAATTTCCACTGCTTTTTTACTAGTTTCGTATTGAGAGCCAACATTTATCATCCAAATATTATTATCTAAAGAGCGTCGAATCACTTCATCTAAATCCGTTTTATAGGCATTGAAATTTAGATGGGCGTGAGTGTCAATTACCATAGATAAATTTTATCAAAATTTTAACTTAGAATCAAAAAAATAAGGGCAACTGTGTATGTTTACAATTGCCCTCTGTTTACTACAAGCTAAGTCTCCCTTATGATTCTGTGTCTGCCAAAACTTTATTCAAAGCATTCATATAGGCTTTGGCAGCAGCCGCAATAATATCAACATCGCTGTCGCAACCGGTATAGACCTTATTATTCTTTTTAATCTCTATTTGCGCCTCACCAGTAGCCTCAGCTCCGATAGAAGTCGATTTTATAGTAAAACTAATAAGAGTGTTAGGCACTTTCATTACCCGGTCAATTGCCTTATACACTGCATCAACTGGCCCTACACCCATGGCAGCATCAGCAACTTCTTTGCCATCAGGAGTAATAATCCTTACACTTGCTACTGGTATGCTTCCTTCGCCACAAGTAACCACAGCACGGTCAAGAGAGTAATTTCTAGCCATATCGTCCCTCCTCTAATTTTTTTATTCTTTTTATAGTAAACTTAAACTAATAAAAAATTTTAATAATTAAATTATTTTTTGTCAAGGAACTTTCCTTATTCTACTTTTATGTTTTATTCAAACTATATCAAAAATTTTTCAATTGACAAATAAGTGGGGAAGATAGTTTATGGGCATTTCTTTTCTTTTTTTCAAGAATATTTTTTATTTTATTTTGAGGGATATCTGTCAAAAACGAAATCTCCCTTCCTTTGAAACCCTGATTTAAAAGTTTCAAAATTGTATCCAATTTTTGATATGAAATTCCAATTTCTTTTTCATCGGTTTGGCCCGGCCATAAATCAGCAGTGGGAACTGTCTCAATAATTTCTTTTGGCAATTTTAATCTTTTCGCCAGCTCAATTACCTCTGTTTTATATAAATCACCAATTGGCTCAATATCGACTCCGCCATCACCAAACTTTGTAAAATAGCCAATTTCAAGCTCAGATTTATTCACTGTCCCAATGACTAAAAGATTATATAGATTTGCAAAATAATATAAAACCGCCATCCTTAATCTCGGTTTCAAATTGCCTTTTGTAATATCATTTCCTTTAGGAAGAATCTTTAAAAGAGCCTCATAGATATCGCCAAGATAAATTCTCTTAATTTTTGTTTTTATTTTTTTCCCCAAAAGAGAAATATTATCTATTAAAGGAGAACTTCTAATGAAGGTCAGATTAAGAAAAATTGCCTTTTCACCCAATACTTCCTTTGCCAAAAAAGCAGTAACTGAAGAATCAATCCCGCCTGAAACGCCAACTATTCCTCCATTGGCTTTAGCTTCCCTTATTTTTTCTTTAATAAACTCAATGGTTCTTTTTTCTGGTAAAATATTTAAAAATTTAATTCTTTTTTCTCCTCTAATTTCTTTTAAATATTTAAAAACTTCTTCGGGCACCAAATCTTTCCATTTTTTATTGTCAGCAATTTTTTCTCTGATTTGAGTTGCCGAAAGTCTATTAAAAAATAGAGGATGGGGTTGAGTTTTGATTTTAATTTTTTTGAAACATCTCTTTGTCCAAGGATTTTGAGTAAAGACAGTAACTTCATTTTTTTTAAACTTCCTAATTTCGAAAATTTTTTTTGCCCAAATTTCATCAGCCAGAAAATCTGGTACTCCAAAAATTTTAAAATTTTTAATATTTTCTGAAAAAAGAGCTTTCTCAACCATCTCCTTTCTTTCAAAAAAAGAAAAGGGATTATCTTTTTGCCAAGATTCCTGCAAAGAACCAATAAAAATTAAAATCTCCTTTTCTCTTTTCAAAATCCACTTTATCGCCTCCAAGTGTCCTTTGTGAAAAGGTTGAAATCTCCCAACAAAAATTGCTGACATATTTCAATTAATAGATTCGGGGAAATAATATTTGGCTTTTTTTGGTTTTTATTTGTTGTAATATTTTTTCGGAAGTTTCAGGTAAAAATGGCTCCAATAACTTCGCTATTTCGCTGAGTACTAATAGTAAATTACTAATAACTTCTTTTTGATTTTCGCTTTCTTCCCAGGGCCTTTCTTTTTCGATATACCTGTCGCAAAAACTAATCAAATCCCAAATTGAAATCAGGGCCTCATTAAATTTAAATTCATCTAAATCTTCCCTATATTTTCCCCAAGTATTATTTATAATTGTTTTGAATTTGGGATTTGGGATTTGTTTAGAAATTAGAAATTGGAAATTAGAAATTTTAGCAAGGGTTATTACCCTCGCCACCAGATTCCCCAATCCGCTGGCTAAATCCGAGTTGTATCTCTGTTCAAATTTTTCATAAGTAAAATCTCCATCTTCAGTTGGCGGAATTTCCCGCAAAAGAAAATATCTCACCGCATCGGTTCCGTATTTTTTAACCAACTCAAAAGGATCAATAACATTTCCCAAACTCTTTGACATTTTCTGACCACCAACAGTAATAAATCCGTGAACAAATATCGTTTTTGGCAGTTCTAACTTAAGTGACAAAAGCATCGCGGGCCATAGTGAGCCGTGGAACCTAATAAAAATATCCTTGCCGATACAATGAACATCAGGAGGCCAAAACTTCTTAAATTTATCTCCATTAGTTGCATAATCCAAAGCGGAAAGATAGTTTCCCAAAGCCTCCAACCAGACGTAAACTGTTTGGGTATTATCTCCCGGAACTGGTATGCCCCATTCCAACTTTTCTCTCGACCTTGAACAACTGGTATCTTCCAACCCCTGAGTAATAAAATTTAAAAGCTCACTCTTCCGAGTCTCTGGAATAATTTTTATTTTCTCTGCTCTAATTATTTTTTTTAATTTATTTTGATATTTGGAAAGCCGGAAAAAATAATTTTCTTCTTCAATGACTTCAGGATTTTTTTCATGAATAGGGCACTTTCCATCAACTAAATCCTTTTCTTTAACAAAAGCCTCGCATCCAACACAATATAATCCTTTATACTTCTTTTTATAAATATCGCCATTTTCTTTCAGTTTTAACCAAACCTTTTCAACTGCCGACCAATGCCTTTTTTTATCACTTGTTCTTATAAAATCATCGTTTGATAAATTTAAAACTTCTTTCAATTCTTTAACCTTTTTTACAATTTCATCTACAAAGTTTTTTGGAGATTTACCGGCTTCTTCTGCTGCTTTGGCAACTTTTGCTCCGTTCTCGTCCGTACCAGTCAAAAAGAAAACATCCTCGCTCAAAAGACGATGATAACGTGCCAAAACATCCGCCTGAATCAATTCTAAAGCAAAACCAATATGTGGGCTAAGATTGGTATAAACTATACTAGTTGGGATATAGAATTTTTTCATAATTTTAAAAGGAGGTTTTACCTCCTTTTAATTTTAGCATAATCTCACTTAAATCGGAATTACCAAACTATGCTTTTTCTCGGACCGGTCGGGGGTGGTTTTTGGATGGAAGAGAGATCTTCTTTTTTCTTTTGTAAAAAATCCTTCGAGAATTCGTAAATTACGCCAGCTAAGGGGATAGCTAAGACCGCTCCCAAAATTCCCAGAAGTTTCCCTCCAATAGCTAAAGAAATCAAAACTAAAACTGGCGGAAGCCCAACAAATCTTCTGGTTAGAATGGGAGTTAAAATATTTCCTTCAATTTGCTGAATTAAGGTAAAGATAATTAGAAGCAGAACAGCTTTCCACAATGAGTCTAAAGCAATGAAAATGAAGGCGATTGCCCCTGTTACGATTGGGCCCAAAATTGGAATAAAGTTCAATACTCCGGCCAAAAGCGCCAAAGTAAAAGCGTATTTCGCCTTAAATACCCAAAGGGCAATAAAAAATACCAGGCCAACAAATAGACAAGTTAAAATTCTTGCCCCAAACCAACCAGAAACTTTAGTCTGAGATTTTTCCCAAAGAGATAAAATATAATCTTCGTATTTTTTAGGAACCAGAATTCCCAACACTCTTTCTACTCCTCTTTCTTCTAAAGATATAAAAATGGCGATTGTTAAAATAAAGAGGGTAGAACCAATTCCCCCGAAAATAATAGCCAAGGCGCTTAAAATATCAGTTGAGGCTCCTTTAAGCATTTCACCTAAAGCTATTGTAAAGCTTTCTAGGCTTTCGAAGGCTTCAATCCCCAACCCCTTTAAAGGAGGGGCAATTCTTTCGAAATATTGAGGGAAGAGTTGAGAAAACTGTTGAATTTCAGTAACAAACATCGGGCTAATATAGTAAATAAGCAGTCCCATAACCCCGAATATGGCGAGATAGACAAAAATTACTGATAATACTCGAGGTACTCTTAGCCGATTTAAAAAGTTAATAGCTGGATTAAATAAGACAGAAATGATTAAAGCAAAAATAATCCAAACCAAAATGTCTCTTACCAAGTAAATAATATAGAAACAGAGAAAAGCAAAGGCAATTTTTAGAATTGTTCCCCAAGATACATCTAATGTCTTTTCTCCATTCATACGAGTTTTTATTTATAAAAACGAAGTGTGGAAAAGAAGGTTTACCTTCTTTGACTATAGTTTTAATAATTGTTCAAATTTTGTTTTATCTTCAAACGGACCAATAAGGGCTAAATTTAATTTTTTTGGTTGAAAAATATCTTTAGCTACTTTTAGAATAT
>CAYXSK010000019.1:0-5588 GCA_964466325.1 uncultured Candidatus Saccharibacteria bacterium
GCAACCAGTCACTAATAAGGTAACTTTAATTTTATCTTGATATTTCGCTTCCCCGCCATAAGGCCGGGTCTGGGAAATGCCAAAAATAATTTTTGCCTCTCTATTTAATGAATCAGAAATGGCTGTAGAAATCTGGCTGACTTCGCTCAGGTTAATTTCCTTTCCTCCAGTGATATTAAATAAAGCCCCTTTGGCTCCCCGAATGGTATAAGGATAGAGGTCAGAGTTTAACATTTTTTCAATGACTTCTTGGGAGTTATTTTCGCCTCTCGGAACCACTACCGTATTTAAATAACATAGCCTTCCATAACCGGTGAGAATCGTTTTTAAATCGGCAAAGTCAATATTAATTAAACCGGGTTCATAAATTGTTTCAATCAGTCCTTCTAAACTTTCAGATAGCGTTTTATTTATCGCTGAGAGGGCTACTTTTAAGGGAGTGGCTTTGTCGATGATTTGAAAAATTCTTTCATTTGGAATAACTGAGAAGGTATTTAAATAAGGTCTTATTTTTTCTAAAGCATTTCCGGCAATTTCCATTTTCTTTTCTCCTTCAAATTTAAAAGGCAGAGTAAAAATACCATAAGTAAGATTTCCGAGGGATTTAGAAATTTTAGCAAAAACCGGCGCTGCTCCCGAGCCCACTCCGCCTCCCAGCGAAGCAATAATAATTATCAGGTCATAACCTGCCAAGAGCTTTTTTATTCTCTCTTTTTCATTTTGGGCAGCTATTTCCCCTAAGCCAACATTCATGCCGGTTCCTAAACCCTGAGTGAGGTTTTCACCAAATTGAAAACGAATTGCTTTCCGACTAGCTTCCTTTAGGGCTTTGATGTCGGTATTAGCCACCGCAAAACTGGCTTTTTTTACCCTCGAAGCAATTTCCGAAACAATATTTCCGCCTCCCCCACCAATCCCAATCACCCTAATTTTGGTTTTTTTAATTCGTTCCACCTCGGGTAAAACTTGAGGTTTTTTCATGGCTTTTGAGAGTTTTTTAGCCATTGTTTAAGTATATATCTTTTTTATCTTTTTCCAACTTCTTTTTCTTCAGCCGTTAAAGAAGTAAGCCACAAAATAAATGGCCGGCGAAGTTTATCTATTGACCAATTATCATCTTTAAAAAGCGAGGCTTTCTCTATTCTAAAACGCGAAAGCAAGGACATTGTAGCCTGTAAGTTTGAAGGAGACAATTTATTATGCTCTAATAAAAATTGTTGTTTTTTAGTCATCACCGTACTCTCACCTGATTCTAGCTTACCTTAATTCTTTCAAAAAATCAAGTTCTACCAAAAAATCGCCTTCCTGGCGATAAATAAAAACTGCCCAGCCCTGCACCGTACGGTTTAAACTTCTTTCTCTTCGTTAATTTGACTAGATTTTTGGCGGAGAAAAGCTGGGGTTTCCCATTTTCGTTCTTGAGCCAGTATTTTCTTTTCTTCTTCTTCAACAGCTTTTTGTACTTCCAAGGCATTTTTCCTTACTTTAATAGGGGCCCATTCGCGAAGCGAATGGGAGGATGTGGTGGGCGGGTTGTAGTCTACTTTCTCAGGTTCCTCTGTCGGAACTTGGGTTATCTTTGACTGTTGAACCTTTGGCAATTTAGGTGGTTTTTCCTCTGTTTTTTTCTTTGATTTTTCTTGGGTCTTAGTAATTAAAACTTGTTTTTCCTTAGGTTTTTTCTTGGGCTTCTCTTTCTCTTGTTCCCACTCCTTCCATTTGCAACCATTGACCAGTAAAGTTATTTTAATTCCTTCTTTTTTGTCTTGGGTAATCCCAAAGGCGACTCTAGCTTGAGGGTTAATTGAAATAGAAATAGTTTTACCAATTTGTTCAACCTGGCTCATATTAAAATTTAGCCCACCATCGATATTGAACAAAACTTCTTTAGCCCCTTGAATAGTGTAAGGGATTAGAGAACTAGAAACAACTTTTTTGGTTAATTCCTCAATTTGGTTTGGTCCTTTTGCTTCAGCGCTATTTAAATAAGCCAATCTTCCCCTCCCTGCTAAAATTGTTTTCAAGTCAGCGAAATCAACCCGAATTAAGCCCGGCGAATAAATAAGAGTAATTAAACCCTCTAAATTTTCAATTAAGGCTCTATTTATAGTTGAGAGAGCTTCTTTTAAAGGAGTATTTTTGTCAATGATTTGGAAAATTTTTTGATTGGGAATAATAACTAAGGCATTTAAATTTGGTTTTAGTTTTTCTAAGCTATCTTTGGCAATTTGAGCTCTTTTTCCTCCCTCAAATTCAAAGGGTAGAGTAAAGATTCCGAGAGTAGAAATTCTTAAATTCTTTAAAATCCTGGCAAACACAGGTGAGGCTCCCGAGCCAGTTCCACCACCGAGGCAAGAAACCAAAATACAAAAATCTGTTCCCTTTAATAACTCTTTTATTCTCTCTTTTTCTTCCTGGGCAGCCATCTCTCCTAATTCTGGATTCATTCCGGTTCCTAAACCTTGAGTTAATCTTTGGCCAAATTGAAAATGTTTAGCTTTCCGAGTAGTAGTTTGAAGAGCTTGCCGATCAGTATTAGCTACAACGAAATTTACTCTCTTTACTTCTGAAGCTATTTCTGAGACAATTGAACTTCCTCCCCCACCAATACCAATTACCTTAATTTTGGTTTTATAAATTGGAGGTTCAGTTGGTTTAGCCAATTTAGGCCCCGTACCAGAAACTTTGTTTCGGTGCGGGGTTAGTCCCGCACCAAGCTTTGCTTTGGTGCGGGATTTTTTTGGCTTCACTGATTTAGATGGTTTTTTTACTTTAGTTTTTTTCGTCCGCTCTAAAGGTTTTATCTTAAATAGAACTTTCTGAGGTTTTTTGAACTTCTTTTTTAACCGGAGCTTTTTAATTTTTCTCCTTTTTATTCCCATAACAAAACGAGGTTTTGATATATCAAACTTTCCGGTTTACTATAAGATTTAAGTACTCTTTTTCCTTTCGGCAATTCCGGCAATAAGTGTCCCTTTAACCACACTCAAAAGAGGATAGGAGGCTACTTTGACTTCTCCTGTTTCTAGGGGAAGCTTGATTTTATTCAAACTCTCTTCAAACATCCTTAGAAATCCCTTTGGCTTTGCTGTTCCACCAGCTAAAACTATTGGGACAGGCTTTTCTAATCTTGGCTTGGGACTCTTTTCCATCTCTCCTTTAATGTTCTCCAAGACATATCCAATTAAGGAGTCATAGTAAATATAAAGAGCTTGATCAATTTTGTCTGTGCTTGTTTCAGCCAAATTGAGATTTAGATTAGCTTCCTTGATTGCCGTAATTTTACTCATCGTTTCATTAGTAACCCGAGCCACCTGTTCATCGATCCAATCGCCAGCCCGAGCGATGCTAAAGGAGAAAATGGGAACGGCCATAACCGCAAAACAGACATTGGTCATTCCTCCGCCCAAAGAAATTCCCATCCCAGTAAAATTATTTCTGGCTAATTCTGAATAAATTACTGCTAATCCCTCGTTTAGAGGTTTAGCCTGATACCCCAAATTTTCCAAAAACATTCTGATTATATTCTGATGGTAAATGATATCAAAGGGCACATCTATTGGATTAGCCGGAACTGAGTAACAAACAACCTCCTCATTTGAGCGAGGCGAGCCCAGAGTATCTTTAACTAGCAATTCAATTACCGGCAGGGATTCTTCCTCGTCGGGACTAATTACTCCATTTCTCAAGGGTCTCCGGGTATTTTTACCAAAAACATTGGCAAATTTCATTGCCTCTTCTCCAACTATATAAATTCTCTCTCCCTTCAAAGCATATCTGACATTGGATTTCTTTAATATCTCTTCGATGAAATCGCTATGCTCAATATCGAAAAAGCAATCCCGACAGCTTTTAAAGGAAACTTCTGGCCCAACCTTTTGAGCAGAATAAATAAAAGAGGTCCCTACATCTAATCCTCGAACTAAAGGTGTTTGAGAACCTATTTTTTTAACTTTTTTAGCCATATTTTCTAATTAGACTGGCTTTTTCGACCTTTGCCCCTCCTTTAACTTCTCAATTTTTCAGTCGATGAAGTTCTCACTTCATCTTCACCCTTCGCTTGGCTTTGCCTCGCTCGGGTAAGAGAAGAAGCTGTTTTTTCAATTTTTTTACCTAATTTTAATTTCAGGGTGGGTGGATTATAGTTTTTTGAACTAGTAAAATTAGGGGCTGATTTAATCTTCTTTGGAAATTCTCTCAATCTCAGGGTTGGCAAAACTATTTTTTTAAGATGGCGCTTTAATCTTTTTTTTCTTAAATCAATCAAACCTCTTAATTTCAATTCCCTTTTTCCTTTTTTGCTAAGTTGATACCAATCCCTTTGGGAAGAAATCAATAAGTCTTTTTCTACTAACCTTTGGCAAAGGAAGCGAAGATAATCCCGGCCAAATCCTAAATAATCGGAAATCGATTTAATATGAGCTCTTCCATTTTCCTCAAAAATTTTCTTTAAGATTTTCAACTCTGTTTCCATTTGCCTAGGTCCTCATTTATTTTTTTTCTTTCCTCTAAAAATCGGCGAATTCGGTTTTCCAAATTTAATACCTTAGATAACCTTTCTTGGATTTTCTTTCGATCCTCTTCCAACCTCTTTCTCTCTTTAACAATTTCCGAGAGGTGATTTTCTAAATCTTGACTAATTTTTTCAGACGACACCCACCCACCGCCCTCCCGTTCCTTCGGAGCGGGCCCCTCCTCAATAGGTGTTTCTTTGGGAATTTCAGTAACTGGTGGCTGAATTTCTTCTGTCCCCTCTATTTCCTGGCTTGCCTTTTTTAATTCTTCTAAAAATTCTGAATTTTTTGGATTGGTTAGATCTTCCATAGATTTTTCTAACTGACTGAATCATACCCAAAAATAAAAAATATGTCAAATTTTCCAACAATAACAAAAAGACTCCGTAAAGGAGTCGAAAATTTATAAAATTAAAACTAAACTTTAAAAAATCTCCATCTTTAAATACTGAATACCAAATTTTTTTGCTTCTTCTTGACTAGACATCCAAATGTCAACCTCCAGAGCAAAGCGTTCATTCATCCTATCTTCCACCACAAAAACTTTTTCCCCAAACTTATCTGGAAAACGAACTGCTGTGCCTATCGGTAAGAAATTAGCTGCGACTACTCCTTCACGGACAGGAGTGCCAACGGCGGTTAAATAAGGAGTACTATCTGTCTGATCCTTTATACTAGAATAGGCGGTAACCGTTACATGCATTGTCTTTTTTGGAATTTTAGTAGCGAAATACTCCCTTAAATAGGCATCCAGGTCAATTGGCTGGGAATCTACTACATAGACTGGCCGCTGAATAACAGCCTCTTTTGTTAAGCTTTTAAATTGTAAAAAAATTTGGGCTGATTCCAGCATTAAAAGAATGGCTAATAAAACAGTAAGTAGAATTAAAAATTTCCTTATTGATTTATTATTAAATTGAATCTGTAGTTTTTTTCTGACTTTTCTTTTCTCTTTATTATCACTATCCGTCTTTGTTTTATTTTTAAAAGCCATAATCAAAAATTTATTTATCTAATTCCGAAATCTCAAGTGAATTGAGAATAAAAAGTCTATTTAAACAGCTCTCTTAGACA
>CAYXSK010000020.1:0-5495 GCA_964466325.1 uncultured Candidatus Saccharibacteria bacterium
TCATAGCGCAACGCTTCGATTGGTGAAAGTTCGGCGGCTTTTCGGGCTGGATAAACCCAGCACATAATCTTATTTTTGCTTTAAAAAATAAAAGATGTTTTTACTCGTACCGTAAGGCTTCAATCGGACTGAGCTCTGCGGCTTTATGTGCTGGATAAATTCCGAAAATTAAACCAATGGCGGTAGCCACACTGAAAGCTAAAATAATAGCACTAAAAGAAATAGTAAAGCCCCAGGTAATATCTAAGATTTTCCCTAAAATTATACTTCCTAAATAAGAACCGATAAACCCAAAGATAATACCAATCATTCCTCCCAAAATAGTTAAACTCACTGCCTCTAATAAAAATTGATTTAAAATATCTTTTTTTCTGGCCCCCACTGCTTTTCTCAAACCAATTTCTCTGGTTCTTTCGGTTACCGAAACCAGCATAATGTTCATAATTCCAATTCCTCCCACTACCAGAGAAATGCCGGCTACCACGGCTAAAAATATTGTTAGAATTCCTCCAATTAGATTAAAGGTGGAGGCAATGTATTCTTGGCTCATTATTGTAAAATCATCCTGAGAAGAATCTTTAATTCCGTGTCTTTGCCTTAAAATTTCTTCAGCTTCAGCTACTGCCAAATCAAGGGTTTCGGCGCTAGTTGATTGTAATAAAATAGCGGTAAAATAATCGGTGCCCAACATCTGTTTTTGAGCTACGGAGAGAGGAATAAAAACTTTATCATTTACATCTATAAAATGACTGCCTCCCATTTTTTCTACTTCCATTACTCCAATTATTCTGAAGGGTTGACGATTTATTTTTAATCTCTCCCTAATTACCTTTTGATTTTTAAACATTTTCTCTTTTACAGTTTTTCCAATTACTACTACTTTTTGCATAGATTTCTCCTCATCTTCAGTAAAAAAATTTCCCTCCAGCATTTTATAACCTTTTAGATTCTGGAGATTAGAAACCGTTCCGGTAAAATCACTTCTCCTGGTTTCATTTTTATAATTTAAAACTGCTGGTCCAAAAACAATTGGTGTTACCTCTTTAATATAAAAACCCTTTTTAAGAGCTTCGGCATCAGCAGTCTTAAGGGTTTTTACTTCCATCATTCCTAAAGAAAATTGGGGAAGCCCTTTTTCTTGCTTTGTTCCCCCTGGAATAACAAAAGCAACATTGTGCCCCATTGTTTCTATCTGAGAAAGAACAACATTTTGAACCCCCTGGCCAATTGATAACATCACAATTACTGCTGAAATCCCAATAACAATCCCCAGCATTGCCAAAAAAGAACGAGTTTTATTCGTCTCCAAACCGGTAAAGGCAATTTTTAGAGAATCAGACAGTTTCATGAATTTACTTAATAAGGCCGTCTTTGGCAAACCTTCGATGGTCAACTACTTCATCAGAAATAATTTTTCCATCTTTTAATTGAATAATTCTTTGAGCCATTTCAGCTGTATATCTTTCGTGGGTAACTAAAATTATGGTATGACCTTCGGCATTAAGTTTTTGCAAAATATCCATTATTTGCTGGCCGGATTTTGAATCTAAATTACCGGTTGGTTCGTCAGCAAAAATTACTGAAGGCTGATTAACAATAGCCCGAGCAATGGCCACTCTTTGTTGTTCTCCGCCAGCTAACTGATTTGGAAAATGAAAAGTCCGATGAGATAAACCAACTGCCTCAATGGCCGATTGGGCCATCTCATTTTCTAATTTTGCTGAAAGGCCAGTATAAACTAAAGGAAGTTTGATGTTATCTAAAGCGGTGGTTCGGGAAAGTAAATTAAAAGTTTGGAAGACAAAGCCCATTTCTTTGTTTCTAATTCTGGCTAATTCATCTTCCGATAACTCATCAATACTTTTCCCTCTAAATTTATAAGTTCCAGAGGTTGGCCTATCTAAAAAACACATAATATGCATTAGGGTAGATTTTCCAGAACCAGAAGGTCCCATAATCGCTACAAATTCTCCTTCTTTAATAAAAAAGCTGACTCCATTCAGAGCCTTGGTTACGACTGAATCACCTTGGTAATATTTTTTTAAATCTTTAACTTCAATCACTTTTTATAAAGGTAATTACTTTATCTCCCTCTTTTAAGCCAGAAATAATTTCGATTTCTCCTCCTGAACCCCTTAAACCGGTCTGAACTTCTATTTCTTTAAAAGTGCTGTCTTCGGGAACTCTAACAAACTTCTTCCCATTTCTTTCGAGCACTGCTCTCTGGGGTAAAATTAAAACATTTTCTTTAAAATCAGTAATGATTGTCACATTAGCAGTCATTCCCGGTTTAATTTTAGTATTTTCAGTATCGAGACCTATTTTTATTTTATAATAAACCACTCCGGAAATTATAGTTTCAGCTGGCTCAATTTCAATTACCTTGCCAGAAAATTCTTCTTCTGGAAAAGCATCTAAAGTAATTTTAGAGGGATCTCTCAAATCAATTTTTCCAATCTCCACTTCGGGAATATCAACTTCAATTTGGAAAGGTTCTTCTGGAATTAAAGAAATTACTACATCTTTCATCATCGGCTGAACTGTCTCCCCTATTCTTTTAATAACTTTTGTAATTTGACCTGAAATTGGACTCCTTAAAATTGTTTCTTCAATTTGATTTTCCAAAAGCTGAAATTTTACTTCAGCCTGTCTGACCTGAGCCTGATACAAATCAATATCTTCTTGTCTGGGAGAAGCAGTGATAAGAGCCAAATCGTCTTCAGCTGCGATTATCGCTCCTTCAGCCCTGGAGACCTGAGCTCTGGCAACGTTGAGGGAGGTTTCGTCTGCCAGTTTGGTTGAGGTAATTGTCTGATAAGAATTGACAACATTAGTTAAAGCCGTATTGATATAGCCGCGATGAGTATCTAAAGAACTTTTATCGGTGGCCGAAACGAGGCCCAGGTAAGAAGGGCTTTGGCAGGTTTCCCGGATAACTTTTAAAGCCTCGGAAATTTCTGATAATTTTTCTTTGGTCTGACTGAGAGAAGATTCAATGTTTTCTTTTGAGAAGGATTTTATTTGAGAAGTTGCCTCAATAATTTTTTCTTTGCTTTCTTTAACTTTTAATCCTTCTTGATCGTTGACAGTAAAGTAAGTTCTTTGAATCAAATCGACTAAATTTTGAGCATTTTCAGCCTTCAGGGAAGCGTCCTCTAAAGCATTCAAGGCATCTTCATCAGCTGCGCTTAGATTTTCTGCCGCCTGAGCTTGAAGGTCTTGAAGATTCTGATTTGCGTTTTGTAAAGCTGTTTTAGCATTAGCGACAACAGTTTTCGCTTTCTGGATTTCTTCAGAACTAGCACCAGCTAACAATTTATCTAATTTGGCCTGAGATATCCCAAGGGTAGCTTTTGCTTCTTGAAGTTGAATCGTCAGGTCGGCGGTCTCTAATTTTGCCAAAACGTCTCCGGCTTTTACTTTTTCGCCGACCTCAACATAGATTTTTTCAATCTTCCCCGAATTTTTAAAACTGAGCTTTATTTCTTCGCCCTTTTTCACCTGACCGGTTTCTGAAACCTCTTGAACAATATTCCCTTTGGCTACTTTTACCAAGTTCAAAGCTGGAGCCTCTTTTTGAATTAGGCCAAAATAGATACCAATAATTATGACAAAAATAATAATGCCGGGAATGGCTTTTTTGTTCATCGTATATATTTGTATAACTTAGAATAACTCATTTTGAGAGAAAATTCAACTGGCTGTGGATAACTGGGCTTGGTCTGGCTGGAAATTGCGCTAGAATTAAATAATTTGGGAAATAAAGGTCGATTTAAAAATAATCGAAAATAAAATATGCTACAATTAGTTGCTTTATTTGGGACAACCCAGGTTCAGTGGATTTTAATTCTGGTAGCCGTTGATGTGGTTTTGGGAATTGTTGCTGCTTTGATAAAGAAAGATTTCCGCCTGGGAAAATTAGCCGGTTTTATGAAAAAGGGAGTTTTGGGGTATGTTTTGGGTTTTGCTGTTTTAGAAATGGTGGCTCAGGCCCTACCTGGTTTGGTTCTTATAGTTTCTGTTGCCTATATTCTAATCATTTTGGCTTTGGTTGGGTCAATTCTGAGTAATTTAGGAAAAATGGGTTTAAAGTTACCTGCCTACTTACTGAAAGAATAAGGTTCGATTACAAAAAGCGCGGCCCGCGGGCCGCGCTTTTTGGTTTATTTATTTTCTTCTAACCAGGATTCTATGCCAATCAGAATAGGAAGTTATTCCCTGAAAAACCACACCACCTAAAAAACCAAAAGAAAATTGGGGAAATGGTAAAAATTGGTACCAAATTGCCGAAATTAAAAATCCCAAACCATATAACCAATGGTGCAAATGTAATTTGTAATGACCAAGATGAAAGGTAGGAGACTTTAATCTTCCCGAAAGAAATTTAGCTGTGAAATAACCCAAAAGCACTCCAGAATAAATCTCTAAAGAAAAAATTGCTAAAGGAAGTCCTAAAAAGAATTTTGGTTTTACTAATTTTGGTTTAATAAAATGCAGTTTTTTCATATTTGGCGGGGACAGAGGGAATTGAACCCCCGACTGGGCTTTTGGAGAGCCCCATTTTGCCGCTAAACTATGTCCCCTATATCTTTATTTTTTCACTTCATTGTTTCCCCAGTATTTCATTTAAAATTTCAATAGTTGATTCTTTTGTGGCCCAGTTTTTAATATATTTTATGTTTGGCCTAGAAATTTCTAAAATTGCTTTAACATCTTCTAACTGTTTTGCTCCTTGTCCTTCTTTGTACCAAATTAATTTACTTAAAATTAAATCTTCTGGAGAAATAAATTTTACTTTCTGTCCTTCAATCTTTTCTATAACAGCTTTCTCAAATCTTTCAAATGGATATCTTTTGGTCCAAAAATCAACCTTTAAGCCAGTTTGGGGATGGATAAAATTAAATTCTCCCTTGCTTTCTAAAGCTTCTTTAATTGCTTCTTCGCTGATATAAACATCTTTATTAATGGCGAGTAATTCTTTAGATAACAAAGGAATTTTTTGAGGAAGTAGTTCAATCACAATATCGATATCTGCTGTAAAACGAGGTTTAGCTAAAACGGCAACTGCGTACCCACCAGTAATAAGGTAAGGAATGTTAAGCTTATCTAAAATTTTTACTATTTTGCAAAGAAGCTTTTCTGGAGTCATAACGTTTTCGTTTTCTTAGTGCCTCTAATTTTTTTCCGAATAAAAATAGCTGTCCGGCAATCCTTAATTTCTTTTCTGCTGGCATTTTTCGATAGATTTCGTTTTGAATTTTTTCTGCCTTTCCTGGAGTCATATTAATTAATCTTTAAATTACTTTTTTGTCTCCTTATGTACCGTGTGTTTCCTGCACCACTTACAGAATTTTTTCAATTCTAATTTTTTCTCAGCCATTTTTTTTGACTTATGAGTAAAATAATTTATCCTTTTACATTCCGAACACTGAAGTTTTACAAATGGTTTCTTTTTTACTGCCATAATTTTGAGCCGGGAGAGGGAATTGAACCCA
>CAYXSK010000021.1:0-5223 GCA_964466325.1 uncultured Candidatus Saccharibacteria bacterium
AGCCAATGTTATGGCGAGTAAGTTGATATTTTTTCCCGGGATTACCTAAACCAACAATGAGAATCATTAATTCATTTTAATAAATTTTCAATTTATTAAAAGGGTGAAATGAATCGAAGATTCATTGAACATTTTAGCGCTTGATTTTAAAATAAAAAATAGTATAATGATTAAAGTCAAAGAAGCTAAGGCTTCTTTTCTACCTTCGCTTTAATAAAATAAAGCTCGGTGTATTATGAAATCATTCTTTCTTTTTATCTGGGAAATTACAAAAATTGTGGTTATTGCTCTATTGATAGTTGTTCCTATTCGCTATTTTTTGTTTCAACCTTTTTTTGTTAGAGGTCAGTCAATGGAACCCAATTTTGAAGATGGCAACTATTTAATTGTTGATGAATTATCCTTTAGATTAAGAGATCCCCAAAGAGGAGAGGTGATAGTTTTTAAATATCCAAATAATCCCTCCCAGCGCTATATCAAAAGAATTATTGGTCTTCCTGGAGAAACAATAGAGGTGAAAGATGCTAAGGTGGTGGTTTTTAATCAGGAGGGTGGCCGGATTTTGGATGAATCAGAATATCTTTCGCCGGCGATTCAAACCCCGGGAGACATTCAAATTTCCCTGGCCGAAAATGAGTATTTTGTTTTGGGAGACAACAGATATGCTTCTTCCGATTCGAGACGATGGGGGGCCCTTCCTAGAGAGGATATTGTTGGTCGAGTAGTTCTCAGGGCCTGGCCCTTTACTGCCTTAGCTAAGTTCGAAACACCTGCCTATGAGTAAAAAACCTAAGTTCCAAAGTCCAACTGGAATGCACGATATTCTGCCTGAGGAGCAGAAATATTTCCAAAAGATTTACAATGTCTGCGAAAATGCTGCAAATTTTTATGGTTTTAATAAAATTGACACTCCGATTGTTGAGGAGGCAGAACTTTTTTCAAGAGGAGTAGGTCTTGCCACTGATATAGTTAGTAAGCAAATGTATAGTTTTAGAACTCGGGGTGGAGATTATTTCACTCTGAGACCCGAAGGGACAGCTTCCATAGTACGCTCGTATATTGAGCAGGGCATGATAAACCTTCCTCAGCCGGTGAAACTCTGGTATTTTGGCCCCTTTTTCCGCTACGAAAAACCCCAGGCCGGAAGATATCGCCAATTCTGGCAATTTGGCTTTGAGGTTTTGGGTGAAGAAAGTCCAGTAATCGATGCCCAAACCATCCAAATTTTTTACAATATTTTAAAAGAACTTAAATTCAAAACTCTCATAATAGAAATAAACAGTATCGGAGATAGTCAATGTCGGCCTTATTATAAAAAGCTTTTGGTAAGCTATTTCAGGTCGCGAGAATCAGCCTTATGTGGTGATTGTCGGCGCCGATTGAGGGAAAATCCTTTAAGAATTTTAGATTGTAAAGAAGAAAAATGCCAGAGAATAATATCGCAGGCTCCCCAGATGATTGACCATCTTTGCGAGGATTGTCACCAACACTTTAAAGAAGTTTTGGAATTTTTAGACGAGACGGAGCTACCCTATCATTTAAATCCTTATTTAGTCAGGGGATTGGATTACTACACAAAAACCGTTTTCGAAATTTATGAAGATTCGGAAGACTACAACCCGCCCACCACGTCCTCCCATTCGCTTCGCGAATGGGCCCCTGGAAAAGTTCAAGGAGCTTTAGTTGGCGGCGGAAGATATGATAATTTAATAAAGATTTTGGGAGGTAAAGATACGCCGGGCTTAGGCGGAGCTGGCGGAATAGAAAGGATAATCAATTTGATGAAAAGCAAAAAAATTCGATTTCTCCAGCCTCTTTTACCAGAAATTTATCTCGCTCAGTTAGGAAGTTTAGCTAAAAGAAAAAGCTTACGACTTTTGGAAGATTTAAGACGAGCCAAAATCCCGGTTGCTGAATCCCTTGGTCGCGATTCTTTGAAGGCCCAGTTAAAAATGGCAGATAAAATCGGTGTGAAATATACTTTAATTTTAGGTCAACAAGAAGCTTTGGAAGGGAAAATTATAATCCGGGATATGCGGACAGGGAGGCAGGAAACGGTGGAATTAGAAAAGGTAGTAACGGAAATCCAGAAGCGTTTGAAATAATATGGGGTGTATTTTTTGTAAAATTGTAAATAAAGAGATAGCGGCCGAAATAGTTTATGAAAATGATAAAGTCATAGCCTTTAAAGACACTAAACCCGTAGCCCCCTTACACCTTTTAATTATTCCCAAAAAACATATTCCCTCAGTTAATCACTTAAGTTTAGGAGACCGGGAGCTAATCGGAGAATTATTTCTAGTTGCTCAAAAAATGGCCAGGGCTAAAGGAGTAGCTAAAACTGGTTATCGATTGATTTTTAATATTGGAAAAGATGCCGGTCAAACCATCGACCACTTACATTTACATTTAATTGGGGGAGAGAGATTGCCCTGGGCCTAAAAATATGGCGTTAGAGATAAAAAAACAATCAAGAGAAACATCGCAAGCCCTAGTCCGCCGCTTTACTAAAAGAGTTCAACAAAGCGGGATTTTAATACGAGCCAGAAAGGGCAGGTTCAAAATTAGGGAGAAATCAAGAGACTTAAAAAGAGAGGCAGCCTTAAGAAGGGAAGAGATGAAAAAAGCGTTTGAAAAGTTAAAAAAATTAGGCAAACCAAACAAGTAAAAAAAGAAGATGTTGAAGGGGAAAATCCAAAGCGACTTATTGGCAGCGGTCAAAAAGAGAGAAGAGTTTAACTCTTCGGTTTTGCGTTTGTTATTAGCTGCGATTTTAAACAGAGAAAAGGAAAAGAGATATAAAATAAGCCAAGGAAAAAAAGAATTCAAAGAGGAAGAATTAGAAAAAGAGAGTCAGCTAATCGATGAAGAAGTAATAGGGGTAATTTCTTCTGAGATCAAAAAAAAGAGAGAAGCCATTTTTTTATTTGAGAAGGGGAAAAGGGAAGATTTAGTCGAGAAAGAAAAAAGGGCAATTGAAATTTGGCAAAAATATTTACCGGAACAATTATCCGAAGAGGAAATCAAAAAAATAGTCAAGGGAGTAATTGAGAAAACTGGCGCCAAAGAACCCAAAGACATGGGAAAAGTAATGGCAGAATTAATGCCAAAAGTCAAAGGAAGGGCTGACGGAGGATTGGTGAGTAAAATCGTTAAAGAATTATTAGGGACATGATTGAGATTAATAATTTAACTACTAATCCCGTTGATGAGGAATTTTTGAAAAAAATTGCCAAAAAAGTTCTTGAAGGCGAACACCCGCCCAAGGGGCGGGTACCTGGTGAAGCTGGGCTATCGATTGCCTTAGTTGGACAGGGGAGAATAAAAGAGTTAAATAAAAGATATAGAGGGAAAAATCGGACAACTGATGTTTTGGCTTTCCCGGGTGATGGTCTGGGAGAAATAGTGATTTGCCTTAGAGAAGTTAAGAAAAATACCAAAAGATTTGGCTCCGTTTTTAAAAAAGAATTAGCTCGAGTTTTAATCCATGGCATTTTGCATCTTTTAGGCGAGGACCACGAAAAAAGTAAAACAGAAGCTAAAAAAACGGAAGACAAAGAAAATTACTATTTAGAACTATGCCAAAAAATCATATAATAACTGGTCTAGACATCGGGACGGGGAGCATAAAAATATTAGTAGCGAACCTGGAGTCAGGCGAAGAAAAATTAGAAGTTCTTTCTTTAGTTAGGGAAAATTCTTTTGGGGTAAGAAGGGGAGTGGTGGTTAACGTTGAAGGAGTTTCCAATATTTTGCAAAATTCTCTCTCCAGGATAAAAGAAGACGTAGGTTTTAAAATCAACTCAGCTTATGTCAACGTTGATGGCAGCCATCTTTTTTCTCTTCCTTCTCGGGGAACAATTGCAGTTTCTCGGGCTGACCAAAAAATTTCTGAAGAAGATATTAACCGGGTTTTACAAGCCGCTCAGACTATATCTTTGCCTTCAAATAAAGAAATTTTCGATGTTTTCCCCCGGGAATTTATCATCGATGGTCAAAAGGGTATAAAAGAGGTTTTGGGATTGCAAGGGGTAAGACTGGAAGCAGAAGTCCTGGTTTTGGGAGGATTCGCCCCTTATTTGAAAAATCTTTCTCGAGCAGTGACCGATTCCGAACTTCAAATTTTAGATATAGTCCCTTCGCCAATCGCTGCTGCCAGAGCGGTTTTAACTCCCCGCCAAAAAGAAATAGGAGTAGCCCTTTTAGACATTGGAGCAGGCACTACTGGTTTAGCGGTTTTTGAAGAAGGGGATTTAGTTTACTTCACTGTTTTACCCATAGGTTCCATTAATATTACTCACGATGTTGCTATTGGTCTAAAATTAGATACGGAGGTGGCTGAAAGAATAAAAATCGAATATGGCTCCTGTCTTTCTGGCGGAGAGAAAAAAACGAGACTTAGGAGTAAAGAAAAAATTGAAATTGAGGGAGAAGCACCCTTAGTTTTTTCGCGGAAAGCTTTAAATGAAATTATTGAAATTAGGACTTCTGAGATATTCAGCGAAGTTCAAAAAGAATTGAAAAAAATTTCCCGAGAAAAACTTTTACCAGCCGGTATAGTTTTGACCGGCGGAGGGGCAAAACTTCCCGGGATAGTTGAGCTTGCCAAAAGAGAATTAAAATTACCTTGCAAAATTGGAAAACCCCAGGGATTTCAGGACTTAGAGGAAGACCTTTCTTTTTCGACAGTTTGTGGCTTGGTTTTGGCTGGAGTCGATTTGATAGAAGAAAGTCAACCAGTGATATCCGAGTTTGGAAAAGGGATTTCGAGCAAAATAAAAAGAGTATTTAAAATTTTTTTACCATGAGTCAGAATATAAAAATTAAAGTTGTGGGAGTGGGAGGTTCGGGCTCTAACGCTGTCTCGCGGATGAAAAAATGTAAGATTCAGGGCGTAGAATTAATCGCTATTAATACTGATGCCCAAGACCTTCAAAAGACCAAAGCTGATTTAAAAGTGCGTATTGGGAGGAAAGTTACTCAGGGTTTAGGGACAGGAATGAATCCGGAAATTGGAAAATTAGCAGCCGAAGAACAGAGGGAAGAAATCCAGGAAATTTTAAGAGGTTCAGACATGGTTTTTGTTACCTGTGGGCTGGGTGGAGGAACTGGTTCTGGAGCCAGTCCGGTTGTTGCTGAAATTGCTAAAAACCTCGGCGCCTTAACTACTGCTGTTGTCACTCGACCATTTTCTTTTGAGGGAATTTCCCGTCAAAAAATTGC
>CAYXSK010000022.1:0-5211 GCA_964466325.1 uncultured Candidatus Saccharibacteria bacterium
CTAACCTGACCAAAGCATTTTCATCACTAAAAAGAAATTCAGCCAGAGCCCTGGCGGTTTCAGTTTTTCCAACTCCGGTGGGTCCCAAAAACATAAAAGAGCCCAAGGGTCTTTTTTCTTCAGAAATTCCGGCTCGGGAACGTCTAATGGCATTGGAAATTGCCAAAATTGCCTCCTGCTGACCAATAACCCTTCGAGAAATAATATCTTCCATTTTTTCTAATTTCTTTGCCTCGGCTTCCAAAAGCCGAGTAACCGGAATTCCTGTCCAACGAGAAACCACTTTCGCCACTTCCTCTTCTGAAACTTCTTCCTTTAAAATAGGCCGACTTTTTTGGAATCGAACTAATTTTCTCTCGGTTGTCTTTAGCTCTTTTAAGAGATTGGGGATTTTTCCATATTTAATTTCTGCCACTTTTTGCAAGTTTCCAGCCATTTGTTCTTTTTCCACTTCAAAGCGAGAAGATTCTATTTCTTTTTTCAAATTTTTAATTTTGGTAATGGTTTCTCTTTCTGATTGCCATTTGGCTTCGATTTCCTTGGCTTTTTCTTTTAAATCAGCTAATTGTCTATCAATTACCTTTTGTTTTTTTAGAGATTTTTCTTTCTTGAAAGCTTCCTTTTCAATTTCCAATTTTTGAATCTCCTTTTTTAATTTTTCTAAATCTTCGGGTTCTGACTCAATTTCCAATCTCAAGGAGCTCATTGCCTCATCCATCAGGTCAACCGCTTTATCTGGTAAAAATCGGTCAGCAATATATCTGGCGGCCAATTGCGAGCAGGCCACCAAAGCCGAATCTTTTATCTTTACTCCGTGATGTAATTCATATTTCTCTTTAAGCCCCCGCAAAATGGAAATGGTGTCTTCAATGGTGGGCTCAGAAACATAAATGGGCTGAAATCTTCTTTCTAAAGCCGGGTCCCTTTCGAGATATCTCTGATATTCTTTTAAGGTAGTGGCGCCAATGGCTTTCAACTCTCCCCGGGATAGGGCTGGCTTCAAAAGATTAGAAGCATCGATTGCTCCTTCAGCTGCTCCGGCGCCAACCAAAGTATGAAGTTCATCAATAAATAAAAGGTAGTGGCCGCCGGCTCGATTAATTTCTCTCAATAGGGCCTTGACTCTATCTTCAAATTCTCCCCGATATTTGGTGCCAGCTACCAAAGCTCCCAAATCCAAACCAATGATTTCTTTTTCTTTTAAACTTTCGGGAACTTGGCCAGAAATAATCTTTTGAGCCAAACCCTCAACAATAGCCGTCTTTCCTACTCCCGCTTCACCAATTAGAACCGGATTATTTTTTGTTCTTCGAGACAAAACCTGCATTAATCTCCGGATTTCATTTTCTCTGCCAATGACCGGATCTAATTTCCCCTGCCTGGCTAGCGAGGTTAAATTTCTGGCATATTTTTCTACTACTTGATATTTTGATTCTGGTTCTGGGTCAGTAATTCTTTGGCCTCCTCGAATCAGTGATAATTGTTTCAAAACTGTTTCGTAATCCAATTTGCCAAATTCCAGAGTTGTTGGCCCGCCGCCCGGTTGTAAAAAAGTGGCCTTGTCCAAAATTTCTCTGGCTTTTGTCTCGGTGTCTAAAAGGGCTAAGAATAAATGTTCGACTGAAATATATTCATCACCCATTTTCATTGCTTCTTGCCTGGCCTTATCTAAAACCTTGGCCATATCCTGAGTTAAATAAAACTGGCCAAAGGTTTGGGGAGCAACAATGGCTGGAATTCTTTCTAAAGCCATTTTGGTCTTTCTTTTTAAACCTTCAATGTCTGCTCCGATTCTCTGAAGCAAATTCAAAACCACGCTTTCTTCCTGAGAAAGCAAAGAATACAAAAGATGCAAGGCATCAATTTGCTGTTGGCCTTTTTCCCTGGCTGAATCCTGAGCTTGGAGTATTGCCTCTTGGGCTTTGTGGGTGAAATTTTGAGTTCCGTTCATAGTTCAATTTCTTTTTACTATAAAATTTTGAAAAAATCAAGTTACTCACTTCTTTCGCCCAAAGTGGCTTGAATGATTTTTTCTTTTCCTCCCCTTAAAATCTTCAAAACCACTTTGTCTCCAGGATTATATTTCATAATAATTTTGGCTAAAGAATTTTCAGTAGTAATCTTCTGTCCGTCAAATTCTAAAATAATATCTCCTTCTTTCAATCCAGCTTTTTCAGCTTCTGAGCCAGGAAAAATTGCTGCCTCGCCTTGTTCCCCTTTGATAACCCAAGCGCCGTAAGAAACCGGCAAATTATTTTCTTTTTGAATTTTTTCCGTAATTAAAACATATCTTACTCCCAAAAATGGGTAGACAATTTTTCCCAAAGTTTTAATTTGTTCAATGTCTTTTTTGGCTTTATTAACCGGAATGGCAAAGCCAATATTCTGAGCCTCAAGAACAGTGGCTGTATTTATCCCCACAACCTCTCCTTTTAAATTTAAAAGAGGTCCTCCGGAATTTCCTTTGTTAATGGCGGCATCAGTTTGAATGACGTCTTCAAGAGTTTCAACCAAACCACCACCTGAAGCAGTAATGGTTCTGCCCAATCCAGAAATCACTCCTACTGAAACAGTATTTCTAAATTCCCCCAAGGCATTGCCAATGGCAATGACCGTTTGGCCAATTTGTAAGTTATCGGAATCGCCAAGTTGAACGGTGGGAAATTTTTTCAGGCCAAGTTTTCCTTGTTGGTCAACTATTTTTTCCTGCTCAATTTTAAGGATAGCTAAATCCTGAACTGGATCTCGGGCTAAAACCTTGGCTGGAAATTTTCTTCCATCATTGGTAAAAACCGTGTAATCAGCAGCTGTATCCAAAACCACGTGTTTATTGGTTAAAATCAAGCCATCTTCCGAAACAATAAAGCCGGTTCCGCCACCAATTTCCTTTTTTTCGGTTCCTTTTTGGCGATACTGGGGGACTTGAAGTTCAAAGGGTTCGCCAAAAAATTCTTCAAATGGCGAAATATAATATTCCTCAAAAATAGGCAGGTCTTTGGTAATAATAATACTGACTACCGCCGGCGAAACTTTCTCTACTGCCTGAATAATTTTCTCCTCCTGAGAGGTTTGGGGCTGATATTCTTTAATTGTTTCTTTTTCAATTATCTTCTCAATGGTTTGAGGCTCGGGGATTTCTATTTTTAGCTTTGAAAGATAATCTTTTATTTCAAAATAAAAATAACTGCCAGAAATTGCTCCGGCAATGAAGCCAAAAACCACAGAAACTAAAATAGAGGATATTATTGGCCAAAACAACCGATTCCGCCAAAACTTTGGGGCTTTCAATTTCGGCAACTCAAATTTTGGTAACTCGTAAATTGGCATATTATTATTTTGTCTTATTTTTCCTTCTTTTTCAAGTCGTTAAACCTATGAGCGATGAGGACTTTATCCTCATCTTCCACCTTCGCTTCCTCCAGAAGCTCGGTATTTAAAAATATCGGATTTAATTGGGCCGAAAATTAACATATAAATCCCGGCTAAAAGATACTTTAAATAAGTTTTCAATCTCCCATCCCTTTCAAATCTTCTGGTCGAGGTTAAAACTGGCTCGGTTTTAATGAATCCGAATTTGCCTATTTTTGCCGCTCTTCTGGCAAACCCATGATCTTCGGCTATCTTAATCTCTTCGTCAAAACCTTCAATTTTTTCGTGAATCTCTTTTTTCACTAAAATAGAGTTTGTGGCATGGGGCAAAAGATTTTGAGTTGTTTTTGCCCACCAATTATAAATTCCGTAAGCAATTTTATCAAAACCATTTCCATTGGGATAAATTGGGAAAGAGGCAACGCCTAAGTTTCTTTTTTTAAATTCTCCTAAAAGATTTTTTAAAAAATTTTCTGGCAAATAAATATTATCGGCATCCATAAATAAAAGCGTTTCTCCTTGAGCAACTTTTACTCCCTCATTTCTTCCTTTAGCTGGTAAGCCGCCAGGGGTAATTTTGCAGCCGTAGCTTTTAGCTATCTCTAATGTTCCATCTTCAGAACCAGCATCAGCCACAATTATTTCCAAATCACTAAAATTTTGCTTTTTAATTTCCGCCAACAACAAAGGCAAATATTTTTCTTCATTGAGGGTTGGAATAATAATAGATAACATATTAAAATAATTTTTTGGCTTCTTGCCAAATTTCTGGTTGATTTTGTTTTATTTTCATCCAATACCACCATTCGGCGCCCCATAAATAAAATGTATCTAAACCAGTTTTTTTGGCAAATTCAATATTTTTTTGAAATCTTTCTAAATTCATTGTCTTTTCTTGTTCTCCAATTGGTGATTCATTGAGTAATTTTGGCCCCCAGGGTTCGGCTTGAAGTTCGATACAGATTACATCTTTATCAAAAAATTTTTTGATGATTTGAGTTTTTCGCCAGTAATAAATTGGTCTCAAGGGATAACTGATATAAGTTTTAAATTCTCTAAACCAAACCTTGCGATGTAAAGTTGTGCCGACCATGTCTCCGAAATTAGCAGCAGTAATCCAGAAAGAACCTTCGCCACTATCTGAAATTACAATTGGCCTTTTTTGATAATCAAGAGATTTTACCAAATCTATTTCTTTTTTCAAGAAATTTTTATCTGACCAAGGGCACTCTCCAAAAGGAAAAAATGGCTCATTCTCCACCTGCCAACCCCAAATTATATCAGAATTTTTATATCTATTCACAATTTTTTCAATATATTCCAATAGTGACTTTTGACTTTTGACTTTTGACTTTTGACTTCGAACCCAATCGGGTTCGTGGCATTCTGGCCAGCGGCCAGTTTTCATCCCGATAACTAAAAGGAGCTTAGCTCCTTTTTCTTCAGCTTTCTCAATCTGCCAATCCAAATCTTCGAAATTGTAGTCTCCTTCTCCGGGCTCAATTAAATCCCAATGAGTAATCAATTTTATGTTTTTCACTTTTAAATCATCCAATAAAGCTAAATAAGTTTCTTGCCAATTTAATCCTAAAAGCTCAGCCTGTTTTTGAGAAAAATTCACCCCCCAGCTAATTTTCTCCGCCCGAGGAGGTGTTCCAATAAAAAGACAACTAATAAAAATTAGAAAAAATACTAAAATTCCGAGAATAATCTTTTTAAAAAGTTTTTTCATATAGCTAATAAAGTCAATCCCCCACCAATTAGTAAAATAGCAACAATTTTTTGGAGAAGAATTTCTCTGGAGACTTCTTCTTTTAGGATTTTAGGAAATTTTAGAGAAAG
>CAYXSK010000023.1:0-5191 GCA_964466325.1 uncultured Candidatus Saccharibacteria bacterium
AACATTGATATATCGCTTCACTTAAAAATGGAATAAATGGTGCTGTTAATTTACTAACGCCTAAAAGGACACAGTTTAAGGTTATTGAAGCTTCTTTTAATTCTTTTTCCGATTCCGGTTTTTGAAATCTTCTCCGTGATCTTCTAATATACCAGAGGGAAAGATCTTCAATGACAAAATTTTCAATTGCTCTGGCCGCTCCCGTCACGTCATATTTATCTAATTTTTGAGTAGTATCTTTAATAAGGTTATTAAGTCGCGAAATAACCCATTTATCTAATAAAACCGCTGATTTTCGCGGATTTTTACGCGGATTTACGCGGATTTTTTCTGCGTATGTGCTATAAAAGGTAAAGCAATTCCATAAAGTGATAATAAATCTTCTTAAACTCTCTTCGACATCTTTTTCTTTAAAAAGCTTAGCATCCCCGGGTTGGTTAACGGTGTAAAAATACCAACGAGTAGCATCTGAACCATATTTTTCTAAAATTAGCCAGGGATCAACCACATTTCCTTTGGATTTGGACATTTTCTCTCCTTTTTCATCCAAAACATGACCTAAAGAGATAACGTTTTTGTAGGCCGGACCTTTGTTAAGTAAAGTAGAAATAGCCAAAAGGGTATAAAACCAACCTCTTGTTTGGTCAACGGCTTCGGAAATATAATCTGCCGGAAATTGAGTTTTCTTATCAATTAAATCTCTATTTTCAAAGGGATAATGATGTTGAGCAAAGGGCATGCTGCCCGAATCAAACCAGCAATCGATAACTTCGGGTACTCTTTCCATCACTCCCCGACATTTTTGACAATAAAACTTCACTCCATCAACATAGGGTCGGTGGAAATCTATTTCCATCTTTTCATTATACGGCAGATCATTAAAATCGACCTCTCGAAATTGACCAGTTTTGATTCTACTCTCCTTTTTCCATTTTCTCCACTCTAAAATTTTTTCAATTGCCCAACCCTTTAAAATCCCTTCCAAAATAGTCAAAGGAAGTTCATGAGAGACAATTAAAATATTTTTGTTTTGATATTTTTTATTCAAATCTTTTAGAAAACTAGACATTCTTTTGCCAATCCCTAATAAACTTTCACCTCTTGGAGGTTTAGCTGAAACTATGTTTCCTTTTTTATTTAAATAATCCCAAACTAATCTTGGATTTTTTCCATTAAAGATACCGACATTATATTCCCTTAATCTTTTATCAAAAATAATTCTAGCTCCAGTTTCTTTAGAGAGAATCTCGGCCGTCTGTTTAGTTCTCAAGAGGTCAGAGCTAAAAATAATATCGATTTTTTTATTTTTTAGTTTTTTAGCTGATGTTTCAACTTCTTTCTCGCCTTCTTTAGTTAAGGGACAGAAAATTTTTTCCGGCCAACACATGGCCACATTTTTTGTTTGTCTTAAAGAGTCGCCGTGGCGAAAGATAAAATAATTATTATCTGAAAATTTCTCTGAAAGTAAATCTTTCAAAGAACCGATGACTTCTAAATTATTGCAGGTTTTACATTGCCAGATGGGTAAGGGTGTTCCCCAATACCTTTCTCTAGTAATCACCCAATCTTTAATTTCTCTCAGCCATTCTCCAAATCTTCCTTCTTTTAAATGGGCTGGAATCCAGTTAATTTTTTGATTATTTTTGATTAAATCCCTTTTTACTTTCTGCATATTGATAAACCAGCTCTGTTTAGCGTAATACAAAAGGGGGCTATGGCATCTCCAGCAAAAAGGATAATCGTGCTCATATAATTCTTCTTTAAAAAGTAAATTTCTATTTTTTAAGTCCTCAATAATTAAAGGGTCAGCCTCTTTGACATAAAGTCCGGCCCATTTTTTTACATCGAGAGTGAATTTCCCCTCTTCGTTGACAGGTAATAAAATTGGGAATTTATTTTTTTTGCCAGCTATCATATCTTCCTCTCCAAAAGCCGGGGCAATGTGAACTAAACCCGTTCCTTCTTCCAGAGAGACAAAATCTGCTGGAATAACTCTGTAAGCACTCTTTGAAATTTCTTCGCTGATAGGATAAAGAGCTTGGTATCTTAAACCAACTAAATCTTTTCCTTTAAATTCTTTGACAATTTCGCCTTTTATTCCAACTGCTTCTTGTCTCTCTTTAGCTAAAACCAAATACTTATTATCAATTTTCACTTTTTGATAAACAAAATTTGGATTAACTGCTATCGCCACATTTCCAGGCAAGGTCCAGGGAGTGGTTGTCCAAACTAAAAGGGAGGTATTTTCAAACTCGGGATTTAAAATTTGAAATTTAATATAAATCGCCGGCTCCTTAATTCTTTCATATCCTAAGGCTACTTCATGGCTTGACAAGCTTGTCCCACATCTCGGGCAATAAGGGACCACTTTATAATCTTGGTATAATAACCCTTTTTGATAAATTTGTTTTAAAATATACCAAACTGTTTCAATATAATCAGCGGTATAAGTAATATAGGGATTTTCCAGGTCTAACCAAAAGGCGATTCTTTCAGTTAGCTTTTCCCAATCTTTTTTGTATTGCCAAACGGATTGACGACATTTTTTATTAAAACGGTTAATTCCATGTTTCTCAATATCTTTTTTATTTTTTAAGCCCAGTTTTTTCTCAATTTCCAATTCTACTGGCAAACCGTGGGTATCCCAACCAGCTTTCCTTAAAACTTTGAATCCTCGCATGGTTTTATAACGGCAAATAATGTCTTTATAAACCCGACTTAAAACATGGTGAATCCCTGGTTTGGCATTAGCTGTTGGCGGCCCTTCATAAAACACAAAATTGGGCGCTTTTTTGCGCTGCTCAATTGATTTCTCAAAAATCTTTTCTTTCTGCCAAAATTTCAATATTTTCTTCTCTAATTTCGGGAAACTTAAATCCATATTACATCTTTTCGGGAGCACTAACTCCCATTAAATTTAAAATGTTTTCTAAAACTGTTTTTGTGACTAAGACTAAAGATATTCTGGCTTTAGTTAATTCTTTGTCTTCGGAAATCACTCGACAGTCTCGATAAAATTGGTGAAAGACTGTTGCTAAATCTACGGCATATTGGGGAATTCTCTGAACCTGATAATCCTTGGCCGTATCTTCAATAACTTCTGGAAATCTAATTAACTGTTTAATGAGTCCTAATTCCGAAGGATGATTCAAAAGTTTTAAGTTTTTAGTTGTAGTTTTTAGTTTTTCGTTTTTAGTTTTTAGTTTTCTCAGTATTCCACAAATTCGAGTGTGGGCATACTGGACATAATATACCGGACTTTTTTCTGACCTTTCTTTAGCTAATCCCACATCAAATTCCATTTGAGTATCTAATGACTTCATTAGGTAAAAAAATCTGGCCGCATCTAAACCAACTTCATCAATTAGCCATTCTAATGTTACAACCTCTCCTTTTCTCTTTGAGATTTTTCCTTTTTTTAATCGAACAACCTGAGAAATTAAAATATCTAAATCACCTTTATAATTTAGTATTTTAGCCACTGCTTTTATTTTTCCAACATGCCCTTGGTGGTCAGCTCCCCAAATGTTAATTATTTTTGAAAAACCTCTTTCAAACTTATCTTTATGATAGGCAATATCAGAAAGTAGGTAAGTTGGTTCGCCAGTTTCACGAACAACAACCCAGTCCTGTTTATCTCCAAACGAAGAAGTTTTTAACCATTCGGCGCCTTCCTTTTTGTAAATTAGATTTTTATCTTTCAGCCAATTATAAATTTTATCAACTTTATTTTTTTTATATAAATCTTCTTCAGAAACCCAGTTATCAAATTTAATTTTCAAATTCTTTTCAATAAAATTCTTAATATCTCTCTGAACAATTTGAGCTAATTGATATCCGGCTTCCCCTTCGTTAAGTTTTGAGATTTGCGTTGTGGTTTGGAGTTTTGCGATTTGAGCTTTGAGTTTTTCTGTCAAATAAGTTACTCCTTTACCTAAAGTTGTTTTACCCAATTCTCTAATCTGGGCGCTATTTTTTGCATCGTTGATATAATATTCTCGAGTAACTTTAAAGCCGGCTTTTTCTAAAATGTTTGATATTGTATCGCCAAAAAATGCTCCCCGACCATGGCCTAAGTGTAATTCTCCTGTCGGGTTGGCTGAGATAAATTCTACTTGAGTTTTTTGACCTTTTCCAATCCTGAGCCTGCCGAAGGATTCTTCTTGTCTCAGAATTTCCTCAACCTGCTTTTGCAAATATTCTTTTGATAGAAAAAAGTTAATAAACCCTGGTTTGGCTACTTCGGTTTTTTCAAGCATGTTGGATTTTATTTTTTTGACTATTTCGGCCGGGTTTCTTTTAAGTTGAAGAGCAATATTGGTGGAATAATCGCCGTGAGACGCGTCTTCCGGATGTTCAATTTTAATCTTTTCTGGCTTTTCCCCGGTTGCCTTTTGGATTAATCTTATTATGTCCTGTCTTACCATATTCTTCATTCTACCTTATTTCGCTTAAAATTTGAAGGTTTTAGTGCTAAACTTAAAATATGAGAATCTTAGCTGAAAATAAAAAGGCTTATTTTAACTATCGAATCTTGGAGAAATTTGAGGCGGGGATTGCTTTGATTGGTCAGGAGGTAAAATCGATAAAAACGAGGGGGGTGAATTTGGCGGGAAACTATGTCATAATTAAAAATGGCGAGGCATTTTGGGTTGGAGCGAAAATTGCTCCTTACCAACCGAAAAATGTTCCTGTTGATTATAATCCCGAACATTCAAGAAAACTTCTTTTGAAAAAATCGGAAATCAAATACTTAACTGGTAAGGCAAAAGAAAAGGGCTTGACTTTAGTGCCCTTAAAGTTATATACTAAAGATGGAAAAATAAAGCTGGAATTTGGAATAGCTAAGGGAAAGAAAATGGTTGATAAAAGAGAGTTAATTAAAAAACGGGAGATAGAGCGAGAACTAAAACGAGAATTAAAATTGAGGGGATGATAAAAGAATCGATGGAAGATCATTTTAAACTATGCAGGCTGAGTTTGCTAGAAACTCATTAAACTTCTAGCGAGGATAAGTGCCAACTTATTCAAACAACCCGCATTAGCATACGCCTAATGCCATTCGGTTTACTGATTCTCGCTAGGTAAATTCGAGTGTCAAATTCAGCGAGATAGATAGTTCCTTTTGTCTCGAACACTATCGAAAAAAAGAGACAAATAAGTGGTACTAGATTTGTCGGTTTGATCTAGT
>CAYXSK010000024.1:0-5135 GCA_964466325.1 uncultured Candidatus Saccharibacteria bacterium
CCTAAATTTAAATTCAAATCATCTTCTTTAAGACCGAAAACCAATCTTAGTTCTTCTATTTTGGTTTCAATGGCTTGAAGATTTAATCCTAATTTTTGCATTTCAATTTGGGTTAAACTTCCCCCTTCAACTCTTCTCACTGCTTCTCTCTCCACTAAATCAGTAATGAGTTTAATTAAGGTCAAAACTAATTGAGCTAATCCCGATTCAGCTTCTTTCTCAGAACCGGCATTAATCATCTGATTGATATGGACTTGAGCTTTTTCGATTTGATCTTCCATTTTTTTTAAATAGACTTCATCCCCCATTTCATTGATATTTATTTTATCGGTTCTTTTCCCCTGCTGAGTTTGCAATCTTGACATGGAAACAAGGATAAGTTTTAACTGAATGGCTAACAAATCTAAATCGGCTATTCTCACCACTACATCTCCCTGGACTACTACTCCTTTATCAATTACTGTATCCAAGGCATCAACTAAACTAGCATTTTTATTGTCTAAGTTAATAGCCATTTTAGTCCTTCGACTTCGCTCAGGACTAACCCTGAGTTTCTCGAATGGTTTAGGCGAAATGATAGGAGGGCCAAGGGCCGCTCATCTCAACTTCAATCCCTATTGGATTATATTTTTCTTTTAACTCTTCGACCTTTTTTTGAAATTGGGCTAATTTTGATTCTTCAATTAAATAAAAACTGTTCAAAATCATTTCCTCTGTTTTTCCGGTAAAATCTTTCTCCAAAAGTTTAGCTTTATTTTTGCTGAAAGCTAATTCACCCAGGCCCTCGTAAATCTCTTCCATAACTTTATCTAATTCTTTGTCTTTTTCTTGCCCAACTATCCCATCTATCTGTTTTTGGGCAAAAAAGGCCATTCCTTTGGGCATTGATTCAATTTCTTTCTTTTTGGCCAAAACCTGTTCATTTTTTTCTTCAATATTTTTCCTAAAAATATTTTCTTTTAAAAACACTTTCACGCCCCATTCCTGTTTTCCTGCTAATTTCTCCAGGCTTTGTCTAAATTGTTCGTAACGCTTGCCCAGGGTTTCTTCTAAATTTTCTTTAGTTTTAAAAATTACTCCAAACTGCATTGGAATTACGGGAACTGGACCAACCATAGCCTCCTCAATTACTTTTTGGTGGTTTAGGGCCTTTTCCCCAATCCAGTTTATATCTTCCTGGGCTTTCTTTTGAATTTCTTCTGAGCTAAATTCATCTAAAGAGACTTCGCTAACCACTGCTTCCAAATCCTGATAAGGAATAGTAAAAATTTTGCCCCCATCAATTCCCCCTGTAGAAAAGTTAGAACCAGTTTTTTCCTTAATACAATAGAGATAAAAACCATTCATGAAACGCGATACTAATATACGAATAAAAATTAGTATAATTCGTATTCATTAGTATATTGGCATCGATTATTACTCTTCTTTCTTCTCAAAAGCATCGGTGTCCATCTTTTTTCGCATGGCAATTTTTTCATAACCAAGCAACTCTCCTTTGGCATCTAAATGAACTTCGTAAGTTCCCAAAATATCCATGCCTTCGGGGATGGATTTTTTCTCAGCAATTTCAACTGTCACCATCCATCCTTCTTTTTCTTTTTTTAACCCAACACCAGCTGGTTCTTTAAAACCGGTTAAATCAGCCAATTGTTTTTTTGCTTTCTCAATAATTTCTTTTGGTTCCATATTTTTATATTTTTAAATTTTTAGATTAGATCGACCTTGATTTATTTTTAGCCAAAAAGGAATTTTGATAATTCTTTTAAGGACTCTGTGCCCCTTATATCGTAAGGAAATAAGGGGACTAAAACTATTTCTTTTTGAGGATATTCTTTTTTTACTCTGGCAATATATTTTTCTTGATTTTCTCTCTTGGCTTGACAGAATTTACATTCGAAAGCCGGCGTAATCATATTTAAAATTATGTAATTATAGGGAACATTAAGTTTTTCTAAAGATTGGGCCAAGTCTCCCATTTCTCTTACCCCCATTTCTTCAGCAATGCTTATCATTATAAACTCTGTTTTTTTAGAGCTAAATAATGTTTCTTGAATTTTCTTTATATCCTTGGAAAAATCTAATAGTTTTCTTTTAATCTCAATTAAACCAACTATATCTTTATATTTAAGCAGAATTTTGAAGATACTTTTTAACCACTCTCTGATTGTCTCCGGAAGCTCTAAGAACCGAAGTAAATGGCCGGAAGCTGCTGAATCCAAAACATAAATATCGTATTTGCCCTCCGCCATTAAATTCATAATCTCTCCTAGGGCCATAAGTTCTTCCATTCCCGGTGGGGAAAGTTCCATTAACTCTGCCAGCACTTTTCGGTCAAAAGCGATATCCATTCCTCCCCCAATAAATTTCTTAAAAATATTATCTATATCTTGGCGATATTCATCTTTCCATTTCTTAAGCTTTTCTTGAGCGTCTATTTCCAAAGCAAAAAGATTATTAAAACCTTTTATGGAAGTCGCTTCTGTATCTAAAGGAATATCTTGGCTGAAAGCATTACTGAGGGCATGGGCTGGATCAGTAGTGGAAACAAGGATTTTTTTACCTGCCCCGTACCGAGCTTGCTCTGGTGCGGGGTCTTTATGCTTTTCAGCTAAAGCTATAGCGGCTGCAGCAGCCACTACCGTTTTTCCCACTCCGCCCTTTCCTCCACAAATTATAAAGTTTACCCCGTTAGAGATTTGTTTTCTCTGCATCTTTTCCTTTTCCCCGTAATCTCTAACGGGGTGAATATCTTTCTTCAAAAAATCAGCCATCTTACCTTTAGATAAAGCAGGAAATTTTGAGTGGGCAATCTTTGGCAGAATGGACTGATATTCTTTCTCGCCGAATAAGATTTCAGCGTAATCTAATAAATCTTTTTCACCGCGAATTTCTTTTGGAAATAAGGGCATTTCCAACACTTGAAATTTCTTAAACTTTTCATCAATTAATTTGATGTGTTTTTCTTGAATTTCTGCTCTTTTTTTACAAAATTCACATTCACCCCCACACCATAACTTCGTTTGGTGTGGGGGTTCACCCGGAAATAAAATTCGATTGGCAATAATACTTTCTACCCTTATATCCAGAGTCTCAAGATATTCAATTAAATCTTCTGTCTCTAAAATGCTCATTGGTTCAGGAATAGTGACTGGAACAAATTCAGTTAAGTCGGGGTTTTTTAAAAGATTTTTAACTTCGGTTACATCGGCCCTAATCTCTTCCAAAAATTTATCACTTTCATCTCTCACATATTTCCCTCTCCAGTGCTTCATTAAATATCGGTGTTTTTCCCGCATCAAACTCATTACCTTTAACCATCTTTCCATTGCCTGGGGCAAAGAAAGAAGTACTTTGGTATGACCGGTGGGAGCAGTATCAAGGATAATCAAATCATATTTTTTTTCTTTTAAAAGATTGGCAATTTTTATTATTGCCATCACTTCATCCGTTCCGGGAACAGCCAAGCCCTCAAACAGCTCAATATCTTCTTTGGCCAAATAAGTGCCTCGTTCCACCAAAGTTTTAATCACCTCTAAATTCTTTTTTCTGAAATCTTCCAATAATTCTTTTGAATCAAATTCAATAGCCTGGAGATTGTCTTTAATTTGAGTAATTTTATTCCCTATCTCAACATCAAAGCTATCTCCAAGAGAAGGCGCCGGGTCAGTAGAAACAACTAAAATCTTCTTTTTTGTGGTTTTTTCTAAATAGAGAGCGGTTGCTGCGGCTGAAGTAGTCTTTCCGCTTCCTCCCTTTCCGCCAAATAGAATAAGTCTTAAATTTTTATTTTTTAAAAAGCTCTTCACCCCGTTAGAAGTCTGTCTTTATATAACATATAGCTATTTTCAGACAGACCTTTATTTTTTAATTTTACCCCCATTATCAGAGAGTAGAAAAAATTTCTATAATTTTTTCTACCAAAGACTTCTAACGGGGTTCATTTTTCTTCCTTTTTTAAAGCTTCCATTCTATCTAAAATGTCTTTTTCTTTTTTTTGATATTCAGCTTCAGTAATTTGTTCTGCTTCTAAAGCCATCTGCAAATCAAGAAGTTCTCGCTGAAGTTTTTCCGGAGTATCTTCCAATTCTTCTAAAGCCATATCCCGGATTTTTTCTGCTATCCAAATAATACCTTTAAGTGGCGCTAATAATATATCATCTATTAAAAATGCCATAATTTATTTAGTTTTTTAAACCAATTTATACCTTTAAATGTAACTCCACGAAATTAAAGGGAGGAATGGGGCCAATGTAAATAAATTTAATTCGCTGGTCGTATTCTCTGATTAATTCTTCTACCTTTTTATCAAATTCTTTCTCATTCTTTTTTGGCACTAAGAAGGCGCTACTTAAAATCATTGAATCTTTTAAAGGTTCGGGAGATCTCAAGAGCTCTCTTTCTTTAAACTTTACTGCTAACTTTTTTAGGGGGCTGAGAATCTTGTGGGCCTCATTTTCTCTCTTGGCATCAAGCGCTTTTTGGACTAATTCTCCTACTCCAGCAATTCTCATTTGAAAGGGATTTTTCTGAGCTATTCTCTTTGCTTCTTGAATTTCTAGATTTTGTTTAACTATTTCCTGAAAAATGCCTGGCATATTTTTCCATATTGCCCTGAGGCCTAACTCTACTCTTCCTTCCGCTATTGGAAATGTTTCTAAAAGTTCTTTTCTTTTTGCTTTTAATATTTTTTCTCTTATGTCTTCTTCACTTTTGGCTACTGTGCCAAAACGAACCGGCAAAACATCATATCCTTCTTGCATTACTTCTTCAATGACTCTTTGGTGGCAAGTTAAATATTCTTTGATAAATGAAAATTCTTCTTTTTCGGTATCGCTTGCTACAATTGCCAAATCTCCCTCGTTAATAGTATAAACCTTTTTCTCATCCTGTCCCAAAATGTTAAATTTTCTGGGACTCTTTTCTTTGATAACACAATAAAGATATTTACCTTCTTCGGGCATAATCCTAAAATTATTGAACTATTGTTCTTGATTTACTGGTCCCTGGGAACTTCTCCAGAAACTTTGGGCTTCCCAAATCTAAACCAGCCTAATATCTTTTTGAAAAAATTTATTATCTTTTTCACCCCGTTAGAAATCTGTCCTTATATAGCAGATTGCTAATTTCGGTCAGAT
>CAYXSK010000025.1:0-4827 GCA_964466325.1 uncultured Candidatus Saccharibacteria bacterium
CTTCTCAAAAGGCGCCTTCTAATTAAGGAGCTTAGCTCCTTTTTTTCTTTTTTAATTCCAATCATTAAAACGGGGTAGGGAAGGGGATTTTTTTTCAGAGCCGGCACTGGCTTTTTTGTTTTTATTACAATTTCAATTGCCCTAATTAATCTTCTTTTATTTTTCCTTTCAATTGTTTTAGCTCTTTTTGGATCAAGTTTTTTCAATTTTTGGTAAAGCTCAGCAGCACTTAACTTGTTGAGGTTTGACCTCAACCGCCAGTCGGGTTTGACTTCGGGAATTACTATTCCATCAACTACTGCCTGAATATAAAAACCGGTTCCACCGCAAAGAATGGGGATTTTATCTTTTCTGAAAATCTTATTTATTGCTTTAAGTGCTAAGTTTCGATACTGAGCGACCGTGAATCTTCTTTTTGGCGAGGCAACATCTAAAAGGTAATGGGGGATACCCTGCATTTCTTTTTTGGTGATTTTTCCCGTTCCAATATTCATTCCTTTATATACTTGCCTTGAGTCAGCCGAAATAATTTCACCATTGAATTTCTTAGCTAACTTTACCGCCAATTCCGACTTTCCCGACGCCGTCGGCCCCGAAACAACAATTAGCTTTTTAAGCATTTTGTTTTTTAATAATTTCTCTTAGGATTTTTTCTCTTCTCTTTTTTTCTGTCAAAGGAACATCATCTTTCATTTGCCAGGCCGCAGTTCCTGGTCTGGGAGAATATTTAGCAAAATAAGCAATATTGAATTTGATTTCTTTAAATAATTTCACAGTATTTTCAAATTGTTTTTCAGTTTCGCCAGGAAAACCAACGATAACATCAGTTGATAAATTAATTTCCGGTATTTTTCTTCGAATGTTTTTCACTAAATTTTTATACTCTTTAACCGTATAATTTCGATTCATCTTCTTCAAAATTTTGTTATCTCCTGACTGGACAGGTAAATTAAGATATTTGCCAAATTTTTCGCAATTGGCCAAAGTATCAATTAATTCCTCAGAAAAATCTTTCGGGTGCGGTGAGGTAAAAAAGAATTTAAAATCGCCCGGAATATCATTTACCATTTTTAAAAGTCTAGCAAAATTAATATTTCGCGTCTGTTTCGCGTTAAGTTTTGCGTCTGTTTCGCGGGAATTATAATCATTCACATTTTGACCCAATAACCAAATTTCTTTAAATCCTTGTTTAACCGCATTTTTAGCTTCTTTTAGAATTTCTTTGGGGTCGCGGCAAATTAAAGGTCCTCTGACAAATGGAACAACGCAATAGGAACAAAAATTATTACAACCATTAGAAATTGGAACAAAAGCTATGGATTTATTTTGGTACTTTGGTTGATATTTCAACAAATCCTTAATTTTTAAAACTTGGTCAAATCCCTTAGCGAACTTCGGCCTATCTTCTTTAAGAATGCATCCGGTTAAAATAGTTTTTAGTTTTTCGTTTTTAACTTTTAGTTTCTCAAATTTCGGAATAAGACCATAAACCCTATCAACCGCCGATTGCCTCACCGAACACATATTAACCACAATTAAATCAGCCCCAGTGATTTTTGAAGCTGGTAAATAGCCCTTGCCTTCTAAAATCGTCGCAATCCTCTCGCTATCGCTTTTGTTCATTTGACAGCCATAAGTTATAATGTAATACTTCATCCCCGATATTTTACAATAAAAAAACAGCTTCGTAAAGAAGCCGTTTTTTTTCGTTATCCGACACTTACCTTATTCTGTTTCTTCGGGAGATGGTTTTACCGCGCAAACGCCTGTTTCTATTCCCGCAGGCTCAAACAAACAATAACCTGATTGGCAATCAGAGTTTTTCCAACATCTTGCTCCTGGAGGAAATAGTTGCAGTACAGATATAGTTTGGCATTTTCCCTCGATACATCTGGCTTTAACTCCAATACATTTAGCACTGATGGTGCCGGCTGGTCCGCATCTTAACTGAGGACAATCAGCATCAGTTTGACACTCATTGGCTTCGCATTTTCCTTTATATGCTATCTCCACACTAGCTAATTTAGCAAAACAGGAATTTGAATAAGTCTTTCCATCTTTGCCACAGACTGGGTCCCATAAAGCAATACAGACAGCCTCAACAGCTTCCGGTTTTTCTGGTTGAACAGGTAGAGTTTCTATCTCGCCGGGTATTATACATTTTGGTGCCAGGGGACAACCGGTTGTAGGATCTTTCTCAATAATCACCCTTCCTTCTTTACAAAAACCAAGAGCAGGTGCCGCCCAAAGTGGGCAATTGAGTTTTTCTAACCCTTTTTCAATTTTTTCAAAAATCTTTACTTTTCCTTCCTCTAATTTTTCCTTTAGTTCAAGTATTTTTGGCGTTTCCGGAGCTTCTTTTATTTTCGCCTTCAAATTCTCCATAATTTCTAATTGCTTTTCCTTCTCACCGGAAATTTTCTCAGTGTATTCTTTGAATTTTTCTTGGTCTTCTGAAGACATTTTTTCTAAATCTCCCTTCAATCTGATTATCGCATTTTCTTCAGCTCTTTTAATTGCATCTTTTGCTTCTTCCGGAACTTTCTCTTCTAGATTCTTTAGAACCTCCAAATTCTTGAACTCTTTGAATTGGCTACCTTTTTGTTCTTCCAGAATTTTATCTAATTTTTCAGTAATTTTTTCTGTACGGTCCTCAAGTTTCAGCATAACGCCTTGAAAATTCTCTAAATGGGTTTCTCGCGCTTCTTCTATTTTCTCAAAGGCTTGAGGAGGAACTTGAGTTTCAAGTTTTTGCAAGAGTTTCTGATGTAGGGTTTGCTGCTGAATAAATTTATCCAAGAAACTCTCAACTTGGGGATTTTCTTTTGCTTTTTCTTTTATTTTCTCCACCTGATTTTTTATTTTTTCCACTTCCTGCTGATAGTTTTCAGTTGCTTTTTTAATTGTTTCTGGATCCTGGGTTTTTTGAACTATTTTCTTTGCCTCCATCAATTTCTCATTCGCAAATTTCATTCTTAACTCCGCCTTTCCGATTGGATTAAAAGTGAAAACTTGCTGGATGCCTCTCGCCCAATTTTTCAGGAAATAAAAAGGATTATCGGGCAAAAGCCGAGGTTCACCAACCCCCAAATCTTCGGGTTGAACATCTTCATCGAGATTCACCGCCTCTTCGGCTAGCGTTTCTTGAGCCGCAGCCACTAATCCTACAGCAAACACCAAAACAAAACTTAATAAGAAAATTTTTAAATAGTTCATGCTTATTAAACTATGGATTATGGCTCGACCTTTATTTCTTTTTCTCAATTTCCATTTTAACCTTTTCTAAAAATTTATTCAATTTCACAATGCCGATGTCTCCTTTTCCTCTTTCTCTCACTCTGACCGATTTTGTTTTCATTTCTTTGTCTCCGACAACTAACATATAGGGAATTTTTTGAATCTCCCCATCTCTAACCTTTTTAGAAACAGTTTCTGCCTCATCTTTAACTTCACTCCTTACCTCCATGTTCATCACCTGGTGATGAACATTTTGAGCATATTTTTCGTGACGACTACCAACCGGAATTATCCAGATTTGTTCTGGTGATAACCATAAAGGCAGGGCCCCGGCATAGTGTTCTAATAAAACCCCAATAAATCTCTCAATTGAACCCAATAAAGCTCGGTGAATCATTATTGGCCTGGACTTTTTACCTTTTTGGTTAATATAAGTCATTTGAAAACGCTCAGGCAAATTAAAATCAACCTGAATTGTCGTACATTGCCAGGGTCTGCCAAGGGAATCTTTAATTTTAACATCAATTTTGGGACCATAAAAAACTCCTCCGCCAGGATCAGTTTGATATTTTAACTTAAGTTTTTTGAGTATATATTTGAGAGAATTGGTAGCTTTTTTCCAGCCCTCAAGAGTGCCAGCATATTTTTCTGGCCGGGTGGAAAGATAGACCTCGTAATCTTTAAATCCAAAAGTTTTTAAAATTTTCAGCCCAGATTTTAAAAGTTTAGTTAATTCTTGAGAAATCTGATCTGGCACACAGATAACATGGGCATCGTCTTGAGTAAAGCCCCGAACTCTGACTAAGCCATGCAAAACGCCCGATTTTTCATAACGATAAACCGTTCCCAGTTCAGCATATTTTAGAGGTAAATCTTTGTAAGAACGAATTTTGGATTGATAAATTTTGACATGAAAAGGGCAATTCATTGGTTTCAATAAATATTTTTCTCCTTCAATATCAATGGGGGAGTACATATTTTCTCGGTACAATTCCCAATGGCCGGAAGTTTGCCAGAGCGATAACTTTCCAATATGAGGGGTGGTGACCCATTGGTACCCCTGGGAAAGCAATTCTTGGTATAAATAATTTTCAATAACTTTCCTCAAAGTCGCGCCTTTTGGCATCCAGACAGGCAGTCCTGCTCCGACCTCTTCATCAAACAAAAACAATTCTAATTTTTGACCCAAAATTCGATGGTCTCTTTTTTCGGCTTCAGCTTCTTTTAATAGAAAATTATCTAATTCTTTTTTTGTCTTGAAAGCCACTCCATAAATCCTGGTTAACATCGGATTTCTTTCTGACCCTCGCCAATAGGCACCGGCAATTTTAGTTAATTTGAAGGAATCTGCCGGGATTTCTTTAGTCGATTTAACGTGGGGACCAGCGCACAGATCAATAAAATCTCCGGATTTGTAAATTGTTAATTTTTCTCCGGGCAATTCATTTATCAATTCTAATTTATACGGCTGCTTATCGAATAGTGTAACGAGCTCTTTCTTCGTTACATTTTCTTTTTTGAAAGAAATGTCCTGTTTAGTTAGTTCTTTCATTTTCGCTTCAATCTTTGGTAAATCTGAAGGAGCTAAGC
>CAYXSK010000026.1:0-4819 GCA_964466325.1 uncultured Candidatus Saccharibacteria bacterium
TTTAAGATGCCATCTTGTTTTAGGGTAATCATGCCTTGCCGCTTAGCTTCCTCCTGGAGCTTTTCTACTGTCGGCACTTTTAGAATTATATCAGCTAAATTATCAGTCATTTCCAAAATCTCAAAGAGGGCAATTCTGCCGGAAAAACCTTCATTATTGCATTTTTTGCAGCCCTGGACTTGCCAGAGAGTCAAGACCTTGGCGATTTTAATGTTTTTTTTGACTTGAGCGGGAAGGCCTTCAATTTCTTTTAAGATTAAATCTTTGACTTCTTTTTTTGGTTTTATCTCTTTTTTGCAAGCATCGCACAATCTCCTGACCAATCTCTGGGCAATGATACAAGATAGGGTTGGCGGAATAAGATAGGGTTTAACTCCTAAGTCAATTAATCGAGGAATTCCCGATGTGGCATTGGCAGTGTGAAGGGTGCTCAAAACTAAGCGGCCGGTCAAGGCAGAATGAATAGCTAAAGCGGCTGTTTCTTCATCTCTGATTTCGCCAACCATAATAATATCAGGGTCTTGTCTCAAGATATGGCGAAGACCGATGGGAAAATCATAGCCAATTTCCGGTTTTACTTGCGACTGATTAATTCCTTCAATAAAATATTCAACCGGGTCTTCTAAGGTGACGATGTTTTGTTCTTCTTTGTTTAAAAGATTTAAGATGGCATATAAAGTGGTAGTTTTCCCGCAGCCAGTCGGACCGCAGGCTAAGATGAGACCGTAGGGTCTTTTTACAGCTGTCCTAACAGTTTTGAGGTTTCTTCCTTCCAATCCCAATTCTTCAAATTGTTTTAGCCCAACTGCTGGGTCAAGAATTCTGATGGCTACTTTCTCTCCCAAAGTGGTGGGGAAGGAAGAGACTCGAAAATCAATATCTCTCTCATCAATCTTAGTTGAAAATCGGCCATCCTGGGGAATTCTTGTTTCATCTATTTTTAAATTGGAGAGAATCTTTACTCTGGCGATGACGGCTGGATGAATCCTCAGGGGTAAAAAAATCGAAGAATATAAAAAACCGAGCAATCTAAAACGAACCCTCAGTTTTTTTCGAGTCGGTTCAATGTGAATATCGGAAGCTCCTCCTTCAACCCCATGTCTTAAAATAACGGCAACAATTTTAGTAATCGGTGCCTCCTCGGCTAACCTTTCAAATTCGGCAGCCGTTCTGGGAAATTTTTCTGCTTTTAACTCGGTCTCCAATTCCTCTAAAGCCACGCCCATTTCTCTTTTTAAGTCGCGGTATTGTCTTAGAAGAGCACTAAAATTAGTTGGGGTGATAAGAAAAACCTGGAAATTAAGATTTTGTTGCCTGACCAGAAATTTTAAAGCTTCCTGGGCTTTTAAATCTTCGGGATAAACCATCCCCACTTCCAAAAGTTGTTCTTTTTTGGCTATGGGAATCATCTGATAATATTTAGCCGTTTCTTCGGGAATTAATTCCAAAGCCTCCAGGGGAACATCTCTGGTAATAACCTCTTTTAAGGGGATTTTTAAATTCTCGCTTTTTAAATTAAATAAAAAATTTTCATCAATAATTCCTTTTTCTAAAATTACTTCCTCTTCTTTTTTTCCGCTTTCTTTGATTTCTAATTCCAAAGAGGTCGCTTTTTCTTTATCTAACACTCCTTTTTTAACTAGTTGTTGGATTAATGTCATAATTTAGTATGGTATAAAGGGGTTTTCCCGGCCGGTTTCTCCTTCAAGGGGAAGGGTTTTTTCAAAAAGTTGAAATTCCTCAAAACCGGGGCTTTCTAAGGTGGGAAAATCTATTTTTAACTCTTTGACAGCCGGCTTTGAAATTTCCTCAAGGGCTGAAGGTTTTTCTTTAGCCAAAAACCCTCGCCAAATAACAATCCCGGTAATGAAAATTATAATTACAAGAACCGGTACTAAAGATTTTAATTTTTTTCTTTTTTCTAAAAAAGTTATTGCCACCTTAGTAGGAGTTGACTTTTATTCGTATTTTAGCATTGATGAGACCCGCTTCGGAAGAGGAAAAAGTGAGGGACTCTGTTTCAATTAATCTTGAAGAATATTCCAGGACAGAAAGAAAATTTTTGAAAGAGGTGTAAGAGCCAATCAAGAGTAAGTTCAGTCGGGTTTCTCGAAGTCCTTCTTCTGCTTGAGTTCCAGAAGTAGCTTCTAATCCTTTCAAAACTAGACCTGATTGGGAAGCGGATTTTTGAAGAAAATCAAAAAGAGCCGGTAATTCCGGGGTGTCGGGCAGAGCCGAATCAATCTTTGCAAGCTGGATTTGGTAATTTTTAAGATTTTCGGCAGTTCTGGTGAGGTTTGCCAGATATTCTTCTTGAGATTGAAGTTCAAATTGTTTTTGGCCAATTTCTTCTTTTAAGAAATTTAAGGTTTTATTTTTGGGAGATAAGAAAAATATTCCCCAGGCAAAGGATATTAGAAGCGAGAGAGAAATGACAACTATTCTATTCATTATCGAAATAATTGGGGGGCGAGGGAAAGATTCAAAGTAAATTCAACTCTTCCCTTTCTCCCAACGGAAATATTAGATAAATCGAGACCTTTAATGAAGGGTTCTTTTTTAAAAATTAATAGTTGCTGACCAAGGACAGAAAAATCTTCGGCTTCGCCAGAGAGAACCAAAAGATTCTTGGTGGAATCTAAGTTAAACTGGAAAAACCAGATTTTGGGATGAGAGTTTCTTTCCAAGAGGCCGAAGGTTTTTGAAGTAAAGAGGTGGCTTCGAAGTAACAGGGAAAAATCAGCAATTTTTTTCTGGTAATTAAAAACCTCCTCTTCCAAAAGTAGCTGGCTGCTGGTTTTTTCTCGGGCTAAGGTCCCTTCTAATTCTTGGAGGGTTTTCTGGGAATTTTTTATAAAATGGCCCAAAACAAAATAACTCAAAAAGGAAGCTATGAGAACAGCTATTGAAAAATAAAATAAGATATTTTGCCACAAAGGCAATTTTTGAGCTGGCTTTGGTATTATCTCTATCATCGACTTATTCTAGACCTCTTAATGCCATGCCCACCGCTATGGCATAAGAAGGCCCCATTTTTTTTATTTCTTTCTCCAGAATTGGTGGGTAAAAAATCTTAGAAAAAGGGTTAGCCACCTCTACCTCTTTTTTGAGAGAATCCTGAAAATATTCCTTTAAACCGGGGATAAGGGCAGAGCCGCCGGCAATAATAAATTTCTCAATCCCTTTTCCTTCGACTTGATAAAAATTTTTAACAATATTTTCAATTTCTCTTAGAATTATATCAATCAGGGGCAGTAAAATTTCCCGAATGCTTCTGGCCTCTTCCTGAAAGGTAGTCATTGTCCGAGGGAGAGGAATACTTTGAAGTCCGTATTTTTCTTTAAGCTCTTCGGCCATCTTATAATCGACGGATAAACTTTTAGCTACCTGGTCAGTCAAGTCATCGCCCGAGGTGTCGAAACTGTGGGATTTTTTTAAGACCTTTTTTTCAATAATGCTGCAAGTGGTAGTTTGAGCTCCGATATCCACCAAACCTAAGGTTCTTTTTTCGTCTTCTGGGATAAGGATTAAGGACCTAACCAGACCAAAAACTTCGGCCTCCAAAGCCAGTAGTTCGAGGTTGGAAAATCTGGCAATCTCTCGATATTGATTAATAACTTCGTTGGGAACAGCTACCAAAAGAATTTTCAAATTCTTTTTTTGGTTTAAAGGACGGCGGTCTTCAATTACTTCCCAATCAATGGTCACTTCACCCAGGGGCAGAGGAATATGGCGTCTGGCTTCATAAGTAACCGCCTGGGGAAGTTCCTCCTTTGTCATTGGCGGTAATTCAAAATTAGTAAAGAAACTGGAGAAATCAGGGATAGAAAAGACAGTTTTTCGCGTCTTAATATTCGCCTCTTCCATTACCGCCTGAATCGCCCGAGCAATGTCTCTTGAAGAAAGCAAAAGGGTATTTTTTTCAAATGTTCTAAATGGTTTTTGATACAATACTTCAGCTTTTATCTCGCCATAATTTTCCAATTTTTTCCTCTCCCTAAAAGCACTTAACTCCACTATTTTAATGGATGATGTTCCAATATCTATTCCTAAGGATTTTTTTGACAAGAAGGACTTAAAGACCATATATGTTATTATACTATAAAATGCTTGGAAATATCAAAAACTTTTTGCTTGATCTTTTTTTCCCAAAACATTGTTTTAACTGCCAGCAGGAAGGGGAATATCTTTGCCCGGATTGCCAAGCCTGCCTGGAAATTTCAAGCATTCATCAAAAGGAAAAATATAGCTGCCTCGATGACTTGTGTTTTGCCACTGATTATCAAAAACCCTTAGTTAAAAAACTAATCAAGCTGTTTAAATACGAACCTTTTATCAAAGAACTGGCTATCACTCTCACTTCTTTAATAATAGAACACTTTCAATTACTTGACCAGAAACCAGACTTCTCGGACTTTGTTTTAATCCCGGTACCTTTAGAAAAAAGGCGACTAAAATGGCGGGGATTTAATCAAGCTGAAGAAATTGCCAAGGAGCTAAGCTCCTTTTTGACGATTCCCTTAATAAATAATGTTTTAATAAAAACAAGAGAAACCTTGCCCCAGGTTGAGTTATCCGATGAGGAAAGGAAAGAGAATATAAAAGGGGCTTTCTTTTGTCAAAGCCCCGAAAAAATCAAAAAAAGAAAAATTCTTTTGGTTGACGATGTTTATACTACCGGCGCCACCATGACTGAGGCCGCCCGAGTCTTAAAGAAATCCGGCACCAAAGAAGTTATCGGAATAGTGGTCGCACGAGGATAATGCGGTGGGTATTTGAAAATATCCGAACCGATTTCATTAACGGGCTCGGCGGGCGG
>CAYXSK010000027.1:0-3174 GCA_964466325.1 uncultured Candidatus Saccharibacteria bacterium
TTTCTATAATCAACAATTTCCATATCAAGGTCATGCAAAAGGCCAGCCAGTCCCCAGATTTCCTCGTCTTCACCAAAATGCCTAGCCAAAGACCTCATAATAGCTTCGGTAGCTAACATATGCTTTATGCTATTTCCATTTTTCACGTATTGCTGAACGAGTTTTAGGGCTTCCTCTCTATTCATATAGTTGTTTTATTAAGCCAATTTAAAAATTTTTTGGTCACTCGACCAATGGGAATTTCTAAAATACAGGGGGTATCGTAGCTGTGATGATCTTGAATAAATTTTTCAATCTTTTTAAAATTCTCCCTCCGCGTTTTGATAAATGCCGCGAATTCTTTATCTTTGACGATTTTCTTCTGCCAATGATACATAGACTCGACTGGGAAAACAACTACACAAGCCGCCAACTTCTTTCTCACTAACCTCTCCCCTATTTCTTTTGCCTCTTTTTTATTGGGAAATGTCGAATAAACAAAAATCATAATTTCGAAATTAATAGTTTTTAAATTTCCAGCGCCGGAAATAAACCAACTTTACTATCTCGCTGGTTATGAAATAACCAATAATTAAAGAGAGAACAATGAATAGAGCGGGCAGCGGAGGAGAGATAAAGTGGAAAACCTCTCTTCCGAAATTTGTAAAAGGTAAAATAATTGTTATCAAAAAGGTTAAAAGAGAAATAGCGATTAGGGGAAAACTTGGCCCCCTGGCTTTTAAGAAAAAGCCTCTCGTTCTAATAGAAAATATCAGGACAATTTCTGTTAAAATACTTTCGATAAACCAGAGGGTTTGCAAAAGAGCAGGTTGACTTTTATGGAAAATACCAAAAAAGATAAAATCAAAAATTGTACTGACCAGAGCCAATAAAATGATAAGGTAAAATAATTTGCTTAATAAATAGAATTTTGGCTTTCGCAACTCCTCGACATCGACCTTATCCGAGGCGACACTAATTAAAGGAAAATCTGATAAAAGATTTACTAATAAAATTTGGGCTGGTAGCATTGGTAAAAAGGGAATCATTAAAGAAATTAAAGCTATTGAATAAAAATTACCGAAATTACTGGCCAAAGTGCATTTGATGTATTTGTTTATATTAGCAAAAATATTTCTTCCCTGCTTAATTCCATCAACAATTACCTTAAGGTCTTTTTTGAGCAAAATTATATCTGACACTTCCCGAGAAACATCAGCCGCTCCCTTTACGGCAATAGCCAAATTAGCCACTTTCAAGGCCGGAACATCATTAATCCCCTCCCCTAAAAAGCCAACCTCATATTTTTTCTGAAGGGTTTCGACGATTTTATATTTTGCCTGAGGAGAAACCCTGGCGAAGACCGAAAATTCCTGGCAGGTTTTTTCAAAATCCTCTTCTGATAAAGAATCTAAAGTTTCCCCTAAAATAACCTTTTCCGGGTCACTGATCAAGCCTATCTCCTCGGCTACCTTACCAGCTACTTCTTTACTGTCACCAGTTAAAATTTTAATATCGAGGTTTAATTTTCTGGATAGATGAATTGCCTCTTTGGCGGTTTTTTTGAGCGGGTCGGAGAAAGAAAAATAACCCAGGAAGGTTAAATCGCTTTCCTCGTTTTCGGAAAAATCATTTCCTTGTCGGGTGGTGGGTGGGTTGTAGTCTTTAAAAGCAACTGCCAGAACTCTTTTTCCTTCCCTGCCTTCCTTTTCTATTTCTTTTTTTATATCTTCGCCATTTTGATTACCCTCGAATTTTGAAGAGAGTTTCAAAATGGTTTCCGGCGCTCCCCTAACAATTAAAATCAAAGTTTTATTTTTGTCTTCCAAAAGAGCGCTATTTCTGAGTCGGGAGGTATCGAAAGGAATTTGGGAAATGACCTTAAAATTCTTGAGAGAGTTGCGAATCTCTTGAGGGGCTTTTAGAAAAAGAGCAAAATCAAAAGGGTTAGAAGCTAACTCAACCTCGTCTTTAATATAAGAAGATGATAACAGGCCATATAGCAAGCATTTTTCTTTATTTTGAGAATAAATATTTTCCAGCTCAAGTTTATTTTCGGTCAGGGTCCCGGTTTTATCGGTACATAAAATTTCAACATCTCCAAGGTCTTCTACCGCTGATAACCTTTTAACAATCACTTTCTCTTTCGCCAATTTTAGAGCTCCGCCAGAAAGAGAAAAAGTAACCACCACTGGCAGAGCTTCTGGGATTATACTGACGATTAAGGCAATACAGAAAATTGAAAAATCAAAGAAATTGCTTCCCCCCTTAATTATTAAATTGGCTAAGAAAACGAAAATAATTGTTATGACAACCGTTCTTAAAATCGTCCGAGAAAATTTAAACAAACTTTTTTCATAGGCACTTTCCCGGGTTATGCCGAAGGCTAATTTTGTAATTTCACCAATAACCGTATCTTTAGCCGTTCCAATTACTATTCCTTCGGCTTCGCCAGAAATTACTGATGTGCCGGCAAAAAGAACATTTTTCGCTTCAAAAATTTCTTTTGTTTTTTTTGAAAGTGGTTCAATAATTTTGCCAACCGGAAATGGCTCTCCAGTTAAAATTGATTCATCAATTAAAAAGTTCTGGAGTTTTCTAACTCTTAAATCAGCCGGAACAATATTGCCGGGCTCAAGCAAGACTATGTCTCCGGGAACTAAAAATCTTTTATCAATGATTTTTTCTTTCCCCTCTCTGAGAACTCTTATCTCTGTAGGAAGGTATTTTTTCAAAAGAAAAACCGCTCTTTTGGCCTTGGCTTCTTGAAAAAACCCTAAAAAGACATTAATAAAAACAAAGAATAAAATTAAAAGCCCATCGATTCTTTCGCCAATCGAAAAAGCAATAAAAGAAGCGATGAAAAGAAGATAAAAAAATGGAGATTTAAATTGCCTTAAGAAAATATCAAATAAGCTAACCTCTTTAGCTTTGATTTCATTAAAACCATAAATTTTCAGACGCTCTTTTGCTTCTTTTTCTGAAAGACCCTTCTCAGAGGTTTTTAAACTATCAAAAACCTCTTTTATATTTTGAATTGTGTATTGAGAAAAATTCATCGATAATTGACAGGGCCTTTGGAAAGAATACAATAAAATTCAGACATGAACCAAGAAATTGCCCAATCAAATCTTCTTTTTTTATATTTGGCTGTCTTTGTGACCATTGTCGGCTTTGGTATGGTTTTTCCTCTTT
>CAYXSK010000027.1:3274-4752 GCA_964466325.1 uncultured Candidatus Saccharibacteria bacterium
TCGCTTTAGGTGTTTTTATAATGGCGGCTGGCCAATTTTTAATTCCCTTTTCCCCAACAATTCTGCTTTTGACCGGTTTTGTCGCTATTTCCAGTTTCGGGGGCAGTCTCTTGCGGCCGACAGCCAACGCCATTTTGTCGGAAAGAACTCTCGAAGGGCAGGGAACGACAATGGGATTAGCTTTTTCTTTTGAATCTTTAGGAAGAATTATGGGACCTCTTTCAGCCGGCGTTTTAATCTCTCTTTTTGGAACTCACATTCAGTTTGTCTTAACCGCTCTTTTGTTGATTTTTGGCCTGCCCTTGCTTTTCAAAAAGAACAACATATTTGCCTTTTGAGAGAAATTCATTAAGGTTGTAAAATGTCTTCGGTTCGACCATCAATTGAAATTATCACCTTATCTACGGTGGGAAATTGTTTCAAGGTTTCAATAATCTGAGCGCGGATTGCCGCCACCCGGCAGGAACCGCCAACCTGGAATTCTAATTGTTCGTCAAAATCAACTTTAGCTACCCCATTCTCAATAGTTAATTTTTGAATTTTTACTCCAGGATTGATGCTAGTAAAAAACCCATCTGATTTTTCTTCTTCAGTTGGTCCTTTCAAAAGTTCTTCTAAAGTTGCTCTACCAACAGCTTGAGTTTTTGGAATTTTTCTCTCTACTGGAAAAACCTTATTACAGGAATATTCTGGATCTAACCTGCCATTATTAAAAAATACTTTGACGGTCATTAATTCTCCTTTTTTTAAGGTTAAATAACCCGCCATCGCCACCAAAATTATAATTAAAACAATTACAAATTTATTCATATTAAGCCTTTCGACCTTGATAATTCTTTTTTAGTAATCTCCCCTCCTTGTCTATTTCGCCTTTTAATATTCTGGCAGAAGAAATTGGTTTTCTATCTTGGGCTAAGATAAATTTTATTTTAACAATTTTTAATGGTCTTTTATTTCGTGTTTGACGTTTCTTATTAATCAAGACCGCAGTCTTATAAGTTTTGGGGGAGACCACAATATAATCAAAATCCTCTTTCAGGGTTAGGCCAAATTTATTTTCAATTTTTACAATTTTTGGTTTTTGTTTAAATTCTTTTTTTATGAAATTTTCCAGTTCTTTTTTCCTCAATTTAAAATCTCGAACTTTTCTTCTTTTCATTTTCTCAGCCATCGCCTTCGAAGTTAAACCAATTATTACCTTGCCTAAACCAAAAGCCCTTTTTAATAAGGCCTCGTGTCCCTTGTGGAAAATATCAAAAGTTCCGCCGATAACTACTTTTTTATATCTTTCTGTCCCTTTTTTCATGACTAAAGTAAAAAATATAGATAATCTCCAAAATAGCCATTGTGTTAAGTAAAAGCAAGGCAATAAACCATTTCTTATGATTATTTTTGGCTGACTTCCAAAGAGCAAAACCTTTCCAAGGTAATATCCAAAGAAGTATTAACCAAATAAACCACTGATTTTCCATTAAAAG
>CAYXSK010000028.1:0-4746 GCA_964466325.1 uncultured Candidatus Saccharibacteria bacterium
TAGAAATCTGTCCTTATATAGCAGATTGCTAATTTCGGTCAGATTTTTGTTTTTTGTTATACCCCGTCTATTACTCAGCATAAAATTTTTCTCTGAAAAATTTTATGTCCAAGATTTCTAACGGGGTTCATTTTACTTAAAATAATTTAGTGAAAAATCCCGCAACCGCGTTCCAGGTATTCACAAGAGCGCTCCGTATGCCTGCAAAAAAAATTCAAAATAGCCGCAAACATAATCCTTTTAAATTTTAATTTTAAACTCAACCTTTAATGCCCTCCCCGTTAAAAATTAAACCTATAATCGTAAACCTATTTAATAATTAAAGAATTTTTCACATCTTCTTCTCTAAAAGAGTATTTTCGACCCTCAATTTTTCCCGTAAATTCGTCGCAACTCTGGCAGTAATTTTCTAAAATGCTGTAAGCTTGGGCTATTTTTTTCATCTCCTTTCCTGTTTTTGATTCACCGCCATATTTATCAGGATGATATTGATGAGACAGGGCATAATAGGCGTTTTTAATTTCAGCAAAAGTAACCTTCTCTCCTAAGCCTAAAAGTTTTCTAGCTTCATTGATTACTTCAAAATTCCCAAGCTTAAGATTGATATTTACAAAGCTATAAGGAGGCATGGGGCCCACATATTTAAATCTTAGATTCTCTCCATATTTTTGCCCAAGTTCTTGCATTTTTTTATCAAATTCGGGTTCAGCTTTCTTTTCGACCAGAAAAGAGATATTTCCAATCATTACTGGCTCAAGAGATATCGTAGATTGACTATTGGTTTTTAGTAACTTTCCCTCTTTTGAATCTAAGCAACATTCTTTTAAAGAATTTTCAATGTCTTTCAGATATTCTCTACATTTTTCTTCCAAGGTTTCAAAAAGCAATTTTCCCAACTTTAATTTAGCGGTTATGCCCTTGACTGGGGATTGGGCCTTTTCTTTTAATTTTTTTATCTCAATATTTTCATTGGTTAAATTTTCCAGCATTTTCTTTTCGTCCCAAAAAACTTGAACTGCAAATTCCACTTTCCCTGCAACTTTCTTTAAGGCTGTTTTGAACTGAAGATAAGCTTTTTCTAAAATGCGCGATACTTCATCAACATTTGGTGCAATAATCCCGAAGGCCATGGGAACAACATCACAATCTTTCATCACTTCTTCGTTCGTTTTCTGGTGGATAGCAACATTTCTGGTTAGCTCTTTTTTGTCTAAGCGATCAAAATTAATAATGGGAGTACTTGAAACTACTGCCGATATGTCTTTGAAATGAACAAGGCTTACTTCTCGATCATTTATTCCAATAGAACCAAATTTTCGATCTTGAGCTTCCTTAATTATAGAGTATATGTATTTACCTTCCTCCATTTTGAGTTTTTATATTTATCCCTTTTTTCTCTTTCCCTCATCTGAAATAGCGGCAATCAGGGCTCCTTTGGCCACACTAAACAAAGGCTGGGAGGCCATTTTAATCTCGCCCACCCCAAGAGGAAAATCTGCTTTTCTTAACAATTGTTTAAACCTTTCCAAAAAACCTCTGGGCAGGGCAGTGCCTCCCGATAAGATTATAGTAATCGGTTTTTCAATCCGAGGCATTTTTTTGGTTTCTTCAAACACGCTTTTGATATGGGATATTACGTATTCTATTAAATGGTTATAATAAATAGATAGAGCTTGCTCAACTTTACTGAGGTGCTCTTTTTTTGTCAGATCAAGCGTAGATTCCTTAATAGCGCAAACCCTGGTGGCTCGCTCATCAATTGCTCGAGCTACCTGCTGATCTATCCAATCCCCGGCCTTGGCAATACTAAAGGTAAAAACAGGAACAGATAGACAGCTCAAGCAGACATTAACCATTCCCCCACCAAAAGAAAGTCCAATACCGGTAAATTTCTCTTCTTCTAATTCAGAAAGAACTATGGCCAAGCCCTCGTTAATTGACTTGGGGGTGTAGTCCAGTCTTTTCAGCATTTCAGAGAGAACATTCTGATGATAGACTATGTCAAAATCTGCATCTACCGGTTCTCCTGGAACAGAATAATAAATTATTTCTCCTTCATACTTCGGCGCTCCAACTACGCTCTTAATAAGGAGCCCTATCATGGGCAAGGCTTCTTTTTCAGAAGGACTAATCACGCCCCTGCTTAAGGGTCTTCTAGTATCCCGATTAAACATGTTGGCAAATTTAATTGCTTCATCACCAACTATGTATAATTTGTTCTCCTTCTGAATATATTTTACCTTGCTTTTGGCAAGCATTCGTTTGGTAAAATCAGTATATTCAATTTCAAAAAAAGCATTTCTTTGTCTCTTAAAAATAATCTTTTCGCCTTTCTTTTCAGCGCATTCAACAAAACTCGTACCAATATCTAATCCTTTACCCATAACAAGCTTTTCGTCTTTTATTTTTTTGCCGCCCTTTTGGGCGAGCCTCGCCTTCGGCGGGGTTTTTATTTTTTTAAGTTTTTTTGGCATTATTTTTTTGGTTATTTTTTCAACTTTTTAAGTGTCCTCAAAGTTTTATCAAGGTCTTCACTCGAGATAAATTTCTTCTCGGGACCTTCGGCAAAATCATACTCAAGTTTAACTTCTTCCTCAAATGGACTAATAAAGCTTTCTTTGATTTTAATTTCCTTTGGAAGTTCTTGGGTGAGCCTCCGACTGAAACGAGATTTAGGGACAGACTTGACCAGGCCGAGAGAAGAGCTTTTTCCTAATTCTTTGGCTAACTGACCCGCTATTTCCTTAATTGTTTCTTTATCCCAAAGGGCTTCTGTCTGACTGAGGAAAAACTTTTTTCCTTTTGGCCTCAACTTATAGGTCCTTTCAGCAGTTAATTCTAAATAGCCATTTTTTGCCATGCACTTACACAGATATCCAGCATATTCCGGGCTAATCATTGCCTCCCTGGCAATTCGACTTGGGCCCGCTTCTCCCCTTAACTTTCCAATGATGTTTAAAATATCTTGTTCTGTAGCTGTTAAGGCCATTTTATTTTGACATTATTTATTCTGTTTTTGAGTAAGTGGAACTTTTTTAAAATGCCGAGCGGAGATTTTAAACCCCGCACCAGTCCCGCCTCTGGCGGGACGGTGCGGGACTAGTCCAGCACCGTGCTTCGCTCTGGTGCTGGGTTTCTTGGAACTCTTCCTCCCCTCTTTCGGATTGCCATACTTTCCACTTTTTATAAATTCCCTGATAGCCAGCAATGATGCTTTTTTACAAATGGTTTCTATATCGGCGCCGGTAAGTCCTTCAGTTTCTTTGGCCATGTTCTCTAAATTTACATCTTGAGCCAAAGGTTTTGCTTTGGTGTGAATTTTAAATATTTCCCGCCTTGTTTTCTCATCGGGACTGGGAAGCTCTAAAAGAAAATCAAATCTCCCCGGTCGCAGCAAAGCAGAATCAACAATATCCAATCTATTAGTTGCTCCAAGAATTACTACCCCCTTAAGCTCTTCTAAACCATCCAGCTCTGTTAAAAATTGGCTGACCACCCTTTGAGTTACTCCGGAATCTCCTATCTCTCCACTTCTTTTTGGGCAGATGGCGTCAATTTCATCAAAAAATACAATACAGGGAGAAGCTTGACGAGCTTTTTTAAATACCTCTCTTATCCCTTTCTCGCTTTCTCCTATCCAGCGAGATAAAAGTTCCGGCCCTTTTACGGATATAAAATTTACTCCAGATTCTGTGGCTACGGCTTTAGCCAACAAAGTTTTACCGACTCCCGGGGCTCCATGAAGCAATATTCCTTTAGGGGGCTTAGTATTAGCTTCTTCAAAGAGTTTCCCATATTTTAAGGGCCACTCAATAGTTTCTTTTAGGATCTGCTTGACCTCTTCTAATCCTCCCACATCTTCCCATTTAACATCGGGAATTTCGGTAAATACTTCTCTTAAAGCCGAGGGCTCAACTTCTTTCAACGCCTCCCGAAAATGATCCATAGTAACCTCCAGCCCCAAAAGTTTTTTATAAGGAATGTATTCTTTTTCAAACTCAATCTCCGGCATAATTTCTCGCAAGGCCGACATCGCTGCTTCCCGAGCTAAAGCCTCCAGATCCGCTCCCACAAATCCGTGAGTAATCTCAGCTAATTTATCTAAATCAACCCCATTAGAAATTCCGTTTCTAACGGGGCAAGCATCCTTAGCCAGGGGCATGCCCCGAGTATGAATTTCTAATATTTCTTTTCTGCCATTTTTATCGGGAATAGAAATTGAAATTTCTCTATCAAATCTTCCCGGCCTTCGAAGAGCTGGATCTAAAGTATTTGGAATGTTGGTAAGTCCAATAACCACCAAGTTTCCCCTTGACTCTAAACCATCCATCAAGGCAAGAAGCTGGGCCACTACTCTTCTTTCTACTTGTTTTTCTCCGCCCATATCCTCTCTTTTTGGAGCAATAGCGTCTATTTCATCTATCACCAGGATAGCTGGAGTATTTGCTTTGGCTTCTTCAAAGACTTCTCGGAGCCTACCTTCCGATTCGCCGTAAAATTTCCCCATAATTTCCGGTCCAGAAATGGAGGTAAAATAAGCATCGGTTTCATTGGCAACAGCTTTGGCAATTAAAGTTTTTCCACAACCCGGCGGTCCATGGAGCAAAACTCCTTTGGGAGCTGAAATTCCCAATCTTTCAAAGACTTCGGGATATTTTAATGGAAGTTCAATCATTTCTCTGATTTTGCCAATTTCTTTTTTAAGCCCGCCGATGTCCTCATAGGTAATCCCCACCCCTCTCTTTT
>CAYXSK010000029.1:0-4527 GCA_964466325.1 uncultured Candidatus Saccharibacteria bacterium
ATAACAGGCTAGTAGGGCCCGCGAGTCCACATCAACGGCCCTGTTCGGCACCTTATGTAGATTACATCGGGGTGCTATGACAGTAATGTCATACAACAAATTTGGCTTATAACGGTGAACTCCATTAAAATTTATGTTAAAATTTAATAATGGACAACACCGTGGGAAGTCTAACCCAAGAACAAAAATCAATTATTATTGGATCAATTTTAGGTGATGGATATTTACGAATTGTTCCTGGACGGAAGAATGCTTTTCTCGAAATCAATCATAGTATTTCTGAAAAAGATTACGTTGATTGGAAGCATCAAGAGTTAAAAAATTTAGTAAAAAGTCCACCGAAAGCAAGAAAAGGAAAGGGTAAAAGAATAGCTTATAGGTTTTTTACTAAACAGCATCCAGAAATAACAAATCTCTATCAGAAATTTTATCAAGATAGAGAAAAAATTATTCCCAACCTAAAACTTAATCCATTAATAATAGCAGTATGGTTTATGGATGACGGTAGCAAAAGCTACCAGACTTATTATCTGAATACTCAACGTTTTGATTACCAATCACAAGAAAGATTAATTCAGATGTTGAAAAAACAATATGGAATTGAGAGTTCCCTAAATCGAGACAAAGAGTATTACCGGCTTAGAATAAAACAAAGCAGCGCAGAGAGATTTAAGGTATTAATTCAGAATTATATAATTCCAACAATGGAATACAAACTTGGGTGATGACCCCGTAGAGACTTCTCGGAAATAACCGAGGGATAGCAGGTTTAAACTGCTATAATACGCCAACGCCCACATTTAATGTGGGGTGAAGATATAGTCCATACTATTAGTAATAATAGAGATACGCGATGTCGGCTCATCACATCCTGGAGGTGAAGAAGCTTCCAAGGGTTCGGCTGTTCGCCGATTAAAGTGGTACGTGAGCTGGGTTCAAACCGTCAATTTGGCGGCTTTCCGTCGTAAGACGAATTGTAAAACCGACTAATATCGGTGAAATCCTATCTTGACTTTTCAACCTGTCATATGATAGGATAATACCGAGGCAAGTCCGATTTTTAATCGGATGAGCCGTAGAGACTTTCTGCCGTAAAGGCAGGGGATGGAAGTTAATCTTTCATAACACGTCGGCCACGCACATAAAGTGTTATGTGTGCGGGTGATATAGTCCATACACTTAGTAATAGGTGATAAATATGCGTGAGACAGGTTGGTCCCTATCTACCGCAGGCGTCGAGTCTTGAGGGGAGTTGGCCTTAGTACGAGAGGACTAGGCTGAACCGACCTCTGGTCTACCAGCTGTTCTGCCAAGAGCATCGCTGGGTAGCTAAGTCGGGAACTGATAAGCGCTGAAAGCATCTAAGCACGAAGCAGACCCCAAGATTAGGACTCAAAGATTCCCCGCAGATTACGGGGTTGATAGGCTCTAGGTGTAAGTGGAGAAATCCATTGAGCCGAGGAGTACTAATAAATCATTTTAACCTCTTGGCTAGCAATTAATGATCATAAAGGGCGTTTAGGTGGCGGTTATACTGGGTTTGCTCCACCTCTTCCCATACCGAACAGAGAAGTGAAATAGCCCAAGGCCGATGATAGTGGGTTTTCCCGCGAAAGTAGGTAGCTGCCACCCAAGCGCCTTTTAAAAACCCCGCTTTTTAGCGGGGTTTTAAAATTATCTTTTTTAATTATTCTTCGAGTCCTTCATTCCATTCTTCGTCTTCTTCTAAATCTAAATCTTCCTTTGGTTGCGATGCTTCTTCCTCTAGCTCTTCATCTTCTTCAGGGATAGAGAAATTATATAATTTACCTTCGAGCATAAATAATTAAGATTGTTTCCAAAGAAATTTTATCGACCTTTTTTAGTTCCTTAATGTCAATTATATTTACCCAAAAGCCCCTGTCAAGGTGGAAAAGTGTGATATAATATAATAAATATGAAGCTACCTTCTAGCTTTAAAATTGGTCTAATTTCGGTTTTGTTAATTTCATTTTTTATTGTTTTGAACTTAACCGGTTTCTCAAAGGAAATTAAAAATTTCTTTTATTTAATATCCTCACCCATTCAGAAAACTTTTTGGCGAGCAGGAGACAATATGTCCGATTTTTTTGAAGCCATCTCCCAGAGTAAAAATTTAAAAAAAGAAAATGAAGAGCTCAAATTAAAAATTCAAGCATTTTTAGCCGAAAATATAGCCCTAAAAGACCTCAAAAAAGAGAATGAAATTTTGAGGGAAGCCCTGGGGATTGGTTTAGAAAAAAACTTTAAACTGGTGATTAGCCAAATAATAGGTAAAGACATTTCCTCTGACACAATTTTAGTTAATAAAGGCCTAAATGATGGTCTAACTCCAGGACTGCCAGTGATTACTTCGCAGAAAATTTTAGTTGGAAAGATTAGCGAAGTTTACAAAAACTTTTCCAAGGTAATGATTATTTCCAACAAAGAAAGTTCTTTTGATGCTGAGATTGAAAATCGAGAGGCTATCGGAATAGCCAAAGGAAAAGGAGGTCTCAAACTTTATCTTGACTTTATCCCAAAAGAAAAAGAAATTTTAGAAGGAGATATTGTCGTCACCAGCGCCTTGGGAGGAATTTTCCCCAAAGGCCTTTTAGTCGGACAAATTAAAGACATTAAAAGAAGCGATATTGAACCATTTCAACAAGCCGAAATTTCTCCATTTTTCAATATTAAAGAATTAGAAACTTTATTTATTTTAATAAATTGGTAATTTATTAAAAGACGAGATGAATCTTTGATTCATCGAACATTATTACCGAATGGTAAAGAATATCTTAATTTTAATTATCTTTTTTTATATTTTAGCTTTGTTGCAGACCAGTTTTTTTATTCATTTTAGTGTTTTTCTCAAAAGCTGGGCAAACTGGGCTTTAAATTTAATTTTCATTTCAGTAATTTTAATAAATCTTTTTGAAGCAGGTAAAAGTTATTTTGGATATATTTCTAGCCTGATTGGCGGATTTTTCTTGGATATTTTTTCAAACAGTTTTATCGAAATTAATTTTTTCGGTTTTTACATTATCATTTTAACGCTCATTACCCTTTTCATTAAACTTATTTTAAAAAGATACGTTCGCCCGGTCATTCGGCTGGGCGGCCAGGGTTGAAACCTTAGAACTCCAATTTTATGGAAAAAGAGCTTAAAAATAAAAGAGTAAAACTTCGTTTTAAGGAAGAGATTGAGCCGCATGAGATTCTTTTAGATTCACTGGCTAAAAAAAAGGAGGAGGAATTTGGTAAATTTGAAATTCCTCTCTTCCAAAAAATCCCCCGAGGTTTTTTAGCTGTTTCTCTCATTTTAATTTTTATTCTTTTTGCTAAGACCTTTCAACTTCAAATAATCCAGGGCAAAAGTTTTGCTGCCAAAGCCCAAGCAAACAAATTTATATTTCATCAAATTCAGGCGGCTCGGGGAGTAATTTACGACAAAAATCTGGAACAGCTCGTTTTCAATCAGCCCAGTTTTGATTTAATTTATGAAAAAAATTCGTTCCCTCAAGCTGAAGATGAAAAAATGAAGGTCTTAAAAGAAATCTCTCTGATTCTCAAAAGAGATTCAGAAGAACTTAAAAAAGAGATCGAAGAATCTACTTTACCCGAGGTTTTAATTTTCAAAAACCTTGATCACCAAACCTTAATAATCCTCGAGACTAAAATCAAAGAACTCCCTGGTTTTAAAATTGAAAATAACACCGTCAGATATTATCCCAAAGGCGAAATTCTTTCTCATCTAATTGGTTATACTGGAAAAATAAACGCCCAAGAACTAAAAGCTGCTCCCGAATTTTATTCGGTTTCAGATTATGTTGGTAGGTCTGGTCTGGAGAAATCTTATGAAGAGATTTTAAGAAAAAATCCTGGTCAGCTTAGAATTGAAAGGGATGCTTTGGGAAATGTTATTTCTCAAGATGTTATTCAATTGCCAGAATCGGGGGAAAGTTTAGTTTTGTGGCTAGATTCAGCTTTGCAAAAAAAGATTAAAGAGGAATTGGAGAAGATGGCTAAAGAATTCGGGGCCAGGGGAGGGGCAGCAGTCGCTCTGGATCCAAAAACTGGCGGAGTTTTAGCCTTAGCGAGCTATCCCCCCTTTGATAATAACCTTTTTAGTCGGAGAATTTCAGAAGAAGAATGGCAAGGGCTTTCTGAAGATCCTGCTCGTCCTTTTTTTAATCGAGTAATTTCGGGGAAGTATCTCACAGGTTCAACAATCAAACCCTTGATTGCTTTGGCAGCTTTGGAAGAAAAAATAATTTCTCCTGATAAAAAAATTGACGCCCAGGGGAAAATTGTTATCCAAGATGCCTGGAATCCGGAAAAAATTTGGGAGTTCAAAGATTGGGCTATCCATGGTTTAACCGATATCAGAAAGGCAATTGCTCAATCGGTCAATGTTTATTTTTATACTATTGGCGGAGGTTATGGAGATCAAAAGGGACTTGGCCCAACAAAGATTAAAGAGTATTTGGAAAAATTTGGTTGGAATCAAAAAACCGGAATTGATCTTCC
>CAYXSK010000030.1:0-4523 GCA_964466325.1 uncultured Candidatus Saccharibacteria bacterium
GAGAACAACTCAAATCGGGGTCAGTTTTCCAATTTAAGATATCCCATTCTGATTTGGTAATATCAGACTGGCCATCAGGGTCAGTAGAGTTATTTATTAAATGGAAGGGGCAAGAAGTATAGGCATAACAATCAGTGGTCCCACATTCTGAAGGGTCACAGGAGATGGCTGCTGTTGGAGGATAATTAGCAGGATACCCTTCACCTTCGGCTTCAGCTTCTGCTTCGGCTTCTGCTTCTGCCTCTGCTTCAGCCTCAGCTTCTGCCTCTGCTTCTGCTTCGGCTTCGGCTTCACCTTCACCAGAAGGAGGGGGTGGTGGATTCCATTCTTCTATAACAATGGGTGGAGGTGGCGGAGGGGGAGGCTCTTCTGAAGGCGGAGGGGGTAGCTCAGGATGAATAACAACGCTTGCCTCACTATAAAGAGTTGTCTCACCAATAATAGGAAAAGTCCAGCCATGGATTTCAGTAACCGTAACTGTAGTCGGACCTTCATATCCTTCAAAAAATGTGCTACCAGTTGCCTCATAAACAATCTCATGAGGATTATCTGTCTCATAACTGGTTACTTCAACATAATTAGTATCTGCCCAACTATCAATCCATTCGCCAGTGGCAATAGCGGCATTAATCACTGGATCTTCTAACGTGGGATCTCCAACAAGATCTCCAACAACATCTAATACCGCAGCCACACCCGTTTCTACCACCACCGCTGCTCCACAAACAGTGGCAGCAACATTAGTGGCTGTGTCAACCACAGTATCCCATCCCATACCAGCTGCCTCTCCAAATGAGGTTTCATTGGCCGGAGCAACATCGTTATAAGTAGTGGTCTCTGCTTGGCCAAAAGAAACTACTTCAGCTGCTGTATCAGAAACCCAATCGGTAAAACTATCCCACCAACCCCCACCTTCTCCTTCACCTTCACCTTCACCTTCACCTTCACCCTCACCTTCTCCTTCTCCTTCGCCTTCACCTTCGCCCCCGGCTAAAACAAATTCTTGAGAACCATTATTAGCTTTATCAAAAGAAACTAAATGAAACCCTTTAAAAGAGGTACCAAACAAAATCAGAATTAAAATTAATAAAAGAGTTATTGTTTTTTTCATAAATTAATAAAAATACTGGCCGTAGCCAGCAATTTATTATTTAAGACCGATGATTATCCAACCAGCTCCAGCAACGAACAAGGTCAAGGTAATTATTATTACTAAAAAGGAAGTAAAACCAAACCCTATTCCTTTAATTCGCCTTTTCTCTTTAAAAGTCTGGTAAGTTAAACGAACTAAAAAAAAGGCTCCAATCGCTGTTCCTATTCCTACCAAAAAAAGAATGATTGAAGTTAAATAAGGATTCATATTTTAATTATACTACAAAAAACCCGTCAAGCAATATCTCTATGGATAACTAAATAGCTTTAAAAATAAGGTGAGGCGGGTTTAAAAGTCCCCGCCCCTTTTAATGGCTGAAATCCTTCTCTGGCGCCATAAGAAATAAGTCCTGGAAAGACAACTGATTGTTCCAAGAATAACACTAATTAGAATAGGTGCTATTCCGATAGCTACTGCTCCCGGTGCTTCTAATAATTTCGGCCCCACTATTAATACTAAGGCTAGGGTTACCAGTAGAAAAAATATCCCTGGAATGAGGTTTAATAAAATACTTTTGGGCTTCCATAAAATAATCACCCCGATTAATAAGAATAAACACATCAATCCAATCTTCAGAGCCAAGGGATTAAGTGCCGATGATAATGGGACCCGCGCCCCGAGGCAAGCCAGACCAATTATAATCAGAACTACTCCAATAACTACTTCAACTATTCTGATCAATCTTTTAAAAATCTTTCTAATCAATCCAAATGTTTTCATTTCATCCTCCTTTTTAACTTTTAAGAACTATTGATACGAGTAAACTATTTAAAGTTTAACACATTTTAACAATTTGTCAATATTACAAATTTAATCAGTTAACAATTTTAGGGGATTAATTTCATAAATAATCTTTAAGGTTTCTTCATCTAAATAAAGGCCATTAAGATATTCACCAGAAAAGGGTTCTTGGTATTGCTTTTTTTCTAAAAAATCACGATAGACTCTAATATTCTCTGAAATAGGAAATCCGGTTTGAAACTTTGCTTCTGTAACTACCATATCCGTTCCAAATAAAAATCGGTCCCGGTGCTTGATTATAAAATTACGATAAAGTTCGGGGTTCTCAGAAATATGCTTTAATCCATCGGTTAAAAATTTTGGTCTGCCGAGGGAAATATCAGTATAAAAATTGGGATATTTTTCGAATAAATTTTCCATTCTTTTTAATCTTTCTTCATTCCACATCGATAACATAAAATGAGGAACAATTATTGTAAGCTCAGGAAATTTTTCCATTAAAGGAACAAATTCTTTATAATATTTTGGCAGATTGATATGAAACATAATTGGGAGACCTTCTTTCTGGCAAAATTCAAAAACCGGATCCATTCTCGAATCATCAAGGGAAATAACATGAAAGGGTCCTTTGCCATGGCTGCCGCCATGGCCGTAATAAAGTTTTAATCCTTTGGCGCCTAAGTTAAGATAGTTCTTAAATTTTTCTAGATTATTTTGGTCAAGAGGATTTAAGGTTGGAAAGGCAACAAATTTGTCTGGATATTTTTTAGCTATCTCAATTATTTCTAAATTGTTTTTTTCGTATTCTTCAAACCCCATATTTTTAGCTAAATAGAGGGTGTAATTTGGACTACCCAATAAAACAGTTTTAGAGATATTGTTTTCCTTCATTATTTTAAGAAGTTTTTTGGCTTCATTTAGCGATTCAATATGTTCATGAAAATTGAAAATTTTCTCAATCTTTTTTGTTTCTTCTATTTCAAATTTTCTCTCTTTGAAAAAGAAATAATTAAAAACAGCGGAGATTCCAATCAGAAAAGTGATTATCAGAAGAATAAATTTTTTAGACTTTAAATTTTTCATTTTTAATTTGCTTTTTTATTAAGGAAAAAGCGCTAATTCCAAAAGCAAAAATTAAAATCCAATCGCCGAATTTAATGTAAGGAGTTTTTTCAGAAATGGAGGGAACTTCGTCAAAAATAATTTGATTTTCAAAGTTGGAAGATTTCTTTATAATTTCTCCCCGGTCATTAATAATAAAGGAGCTCCCGTAATTTGTTGCCCTAACTAAATATTTTCCATTTTCAGCTGCCCGCAATTGTAAGATTGCCTGAGTTTGAGAATCTAATATCTTTGAGCCATGAGAAAAGGCTAAAGAACTCAAATTAAAAAGAATTTGAGCGTCATTTTTTGTAAATTGGCGATGGAGATTGGGAGAAAAAACTTCCGAACAAAAAAGGGCACCTCCTGAGAAATGATTACTGGAAAAAACAACTATCTCTTTTCCCTTTTTATAACCCCTTGATTTTTCAAATTTGTTAACCCAGCTTTTATTAATAATTTGAGCAGGTAACTTAATAGCATAAGGAAGATACTCGCCAGCCGGAGCTAAGAGTAATTTTTGGTATTGAGTTAGGGTTCCTCTTTTTGTGCTATAAAGAGTAACAATCGACTTTATATCCTCTGGAGTTTCGGTTCTGGCCGAATCAATTATTAAGAATTCTCTTTCAGGAAAAATTTTGGCTAAAATTTCTTTAGCTTCTTTTTGAGCCAAAAAACGAGAATCTTCAGGAAAAACAAAAATATCTAAATCAGGATGAAGTTGAAAGGCCATCTGAAGTAATTTAATCTGAGTCTGAAATTTTTCTTGAGCCATCTCTTTGGTCTGATGGAAAAAGGAAGGAAATTTAGTCTGTAAAATGGCTATTTTAAAAGAGGGAATATTTTCAGTTTTTAAGAATGGGGAATAAAAATAGCTAAAAGAAATTAATCCCAAAATTATTAAAATTATTAAACTAAAAAATAATTTTTTTGAAGGAAGTTTAGTTTTTACTAAATTTCTAATAAGTAAAAAAATGAAAACATTAACAAAAACAATTAAAAAACTGATAAAATATATTCCTCCAATACTAGACAAAAATCTCAAAAATTGATTTTGAGCACCAAAATAGCCAAAGTTTCCAAATGTCCAATGAGGGCCTAAAAGCGATTCTTTCCCAAAAAATAAAAATCCAACCATCCAGGTTCTCAGATATTCAAAAATAATCCAGAGGAAGGGAATTAACAATAAATTAAACCAACCTCCTCTTTTTAATTTCAAATAACTCAAAGCAAAAAAACCGAAAAATAGAGCTAAAAAACCAACTAAAATTAGCCAAGCTAAAAAAATCAAAAAAAAGCCAAGAACATTATTTTCTATCCCAATCCAATTTAAAGGCCAAAGATGAAAAAGCCAACTCATTGCCTGGCCAAAAAAAATGAAACCAGCTAAAAAACTAAAGAGAAAAGTTTTTTTAGAAGAAATCTTATTTAATTCAAGGAAGCTAATCAATGGTAAAATGGCGAACCAGCTCAGAAATCTTAGAGTGGGAAATAAAAAACCGCTCCCTAAAAGTAGGCCGGAAAAAAG
>CAYXSK010000031.1:0-4269 GCA_964466325.1 uncultured Candidatus Saccharibacteria bacterium
GAATTGGCAGATTATTGAGGATGCATGCCGACAAAAGAGAAGAACTTGAGGAGGCCTTTGCCGGCGATATTTTAGCCACCGTTGGGCTAAAAAACACTTCTACCGGCAATACTCTATGTGATACAACCGCCCCTATCGTTTTAGAAAAGATTAGTTTTCCCGAACCTGTCATCTCTGTCCGAATTGAACCGAAAACCAAAGCCGACCAAGAGAAAATGGGCCTAGCTCTAAAGAAACTGGCTGAAGAAGATCCCACTTTCACTGTTAAAGGGGATATTGAAACTGGGGAAACCATTATTTCTGGAATGGGGGAACTCCATTTAGAAATAATCGTTGATAGAATGAAAAGAGAATTTAAGGTAGAAGGAAACGTCGGCAGGCCCCAGGTGGCTTTTAAAGAGACGATTAAAGAGATGGCGGAAGCTGAAGGAAAGTATATTAGGCAATCGGGAGGAAGAGGGCAATATGGCCATGTTTTCTTAAGGGTTGAACCCAAAAAGCGTGGCGAAGGATTTGAATTTGTCGACGAGATTAAGGGAGGAATAATTCCCCAGGAATTCATTCCGGCAGTTGGAAAAGGAGTAAAAGAGGCAATGGAAAAAGGAGTTTTGGCTGGATACCCATTGGTTGATTTAGAGGTTGCTCTTTATGATGGTTCTTTTCATGAAGTTGACTCTTCTGAATTCGCATTTAAAATTGCCGGTTCCATCGCTCTTCAAACGGCTTGCAAAAGAGCGAAACTTGTTTTATTGGAGCCGATGATGAAATTGGAAGTGATTTCTCCTTCTGAATTTTTTGGAACGGTAATCGGAGATTTGGGGGCAAAACGAGGAAAGGTTGAGGAAACAGAAGATAGGGGAGAAATGAAAATCATCAGGGCGAAGGTTCCTTTAGTTGAAATGTTTGGCTACGCTACCACCTTGCGTTCCTTGACACAAGGCCGAGGAACATTTACAATGGAATTCGATCGTTACACTGAGGTGCCCCAGAATATCGCCCAGGAAATCATCGAAGGCAAAAGGCGTTAATTCACAGTTGACAAATTATAAAGGTTGATTAAAATAACAATATAATAATTAATTAATCAAAAAATATGGCAGAAAAAGCAAAATTTGTGAGGGTAAAACCCCACGTCAATATCGGTACCATTGGCCACGTTGCCCATGGCAAAAGCACCTTAACGGCGGCCATCACCCATATTTTAAAATTGAAGGGATTGGCCACCAAAGAATGGACAGTTGATGAGATCAATGCCTCTCCGGAAGAAAAGGCGAGGGGTTTGACAATTACCATTACCCATGTGGAGTATGAAACAGATAAACGCCACTATGCCCACATTGACTGCCCTGGTCATGCTGACTATGTCAAAAATATGATTACCGGTGCCGCTCAAATGGATGGGGCAATTTTAGTTGTTTCAGCTCCTGACGGTCCAATGCCCCAGACCAGAGAACACATTCTTTTAGCCCGTCAGGTTGGGTTGCCAGCCATTGTTGTCTTTTTGAACAAGTGCGATGCCGTAGATGACCCGGAGATTATTAATTTGGTTGAAAGCGAATTAAGGGAGTTATTAAAAAAATATAATTTCCCGGGCGACGAAATCCCAATAATTAAAGGTTCCGCCTTAAAAGCCCTTGAAGTAAAATCAATTGACGATGAAGCAGCCAAACCAATTCTAGAATTAATAAAAGTAGTCGATGAGTATATTCCAGAGCCGGCTAGAGAAGTAGATAAACCATTTTTAATGGCCATTGAAGATGTCTTCTCAATTGCCGGCCGAGGGACAGTACCCACTGGTAGAATTGAAAGAGGAATAATCAAACCAAATGAGGAAGTGGAATTGGTTGGGATAAAACCCACAATAAAAACTACTGCTGTTTCGGTTGAGATGTTTAACAAAACTCTTGATGAGGGAAGAGCGGGAGATAATGTGGGAATCTTATTAAGAGGCTTGAAAAAAGAAGATGTTGAAAGGGGTCAAGTATTAGCTAAACCTGGCTCCATTACTCCACACACTGAATTTGAAGGAGAAATTTATGTTTTGACCCAGGAAGAGGGCGGAAGGCACACTCCTTTTTTTGCCGGTTATAAACCCCAATTTTATTTCCGGACTACCGATGTGACTGGTGACGTAACCTTACCAGAGGGAACTGAGATGGTCATGCCAGGCGATACAGTTAATTTAAAAATTAAATTAATTGTCCCGATTGCCATGGAAGAAAAACAAAGATTTGCCATCAGAGAGGGTGGAAAGACAGTAGGAGCAGGAGTGGTAATAAAGATCATAAAATAAGCTAAAAACTAAAAGCGAAAAGCTAAAAACTGAAGATGCCAAGGAAAAAAGCTGTTGCAGTTGAAGAAGAAGTTAGGCCCAAACTTAGAATTAAGTTGCGGGCTTACGATAATAAGGTAATTGATACCTCTGCCAAGCAGATTATCGAGACAGCTTTGCGTTACGGAGCCGAAGTTTCTGGCCCCACTCCTTTACCAACCGAGATTCATAAATATACCGTCAATCGTTCCACGTTTGTGCACAAAGATGCCCGGGAGCAGTTTGAAATGAGGGTTCATAAAAGATTAATAGATATTTTGAATCCAACCCCAAAAATTCTTGATGCCCTAACCAATTTGACATTACCTGCCGGAGTTGACATTGAAATAAAAATGTAAAACTCTACGAAATACGAAAATTAATTATGATTTCTTTTTTCAAAATATTTTGATATAATTAAAAATTGGGAATTAACCTGGTAATTGTCGGGTTAATCCCGACATTTTTATTTCGTAATTTCGTAGGAGATTTATGAAATTTATATTAGGTCAAAAATTGGGAATCTCTCAAATTTTCGACGAAAAAGGAAACCAAATCCCGGTAACCTTGGTTGAGGCAGGCCCCTGTTTTGTTACCCAAATAAAGGCAAAGGAAAAGGATGGATACCAAGCTGTTCAGGTCGGTTTTATAAGAAAAACAAAAAAAATTAAAAAAACCGAAAAAGGAAAAGAATTTAAATATTTAAGAGAATTCAAAAATGGTGAATTCAAGGTTGCAGATATTATTGACGCCTCGATTTTCCAAGAAGGTGATAAGGTAAAAATTTCTGGAATTTCGAAAGGTAAGGGTTTTGCCGGAGCAGTGAAAAGGTGGGGTTTTAAAGGTCGTTTATCTGCAACCCACGGAACCAAACATGAGCTTAGAACTTTGGGATCTGTCGGGAGTTCTTTTCCAGAAAGAGTAATTAAAGGTAAAAAAATGGCAGGAAGAATGGGGTATGTCCGGGTAACGGTTAAAAATTTAAAGGTTGTCAAAGTTGATCCCGAAAATAATTTATTAGCTATAAAAGGCGCTATTCCTGGTAGAAAAGGAACATTATTGGAAATTAGCGAATAAATCGCGAACATGCTTGTCAATACTTATAATCAAAAAGGTGAAAAGATTGGACAGACGAGGTTGCCTTCGGAAATTTTTGATGTAAAAATTAATCCTGATTTAACTCATCAAGTGATAGTTTCCCAGATGGCAAATCGCAGGAAGGTGATTGCTCACACAAAAACAAGAGCCGAAGTAAGGGGTGGTGGCAGAAAACCCTGGCGACAAAAGGGGACTGGGAGGGCGAGACATGGCTCAATTAGGTCTCCTTTGTGGCGAGGTGGTGGAGTGACTTTTGGGCCAAGAAAAGAAAGAATTTTTAAGAAAAAAATAAATAAAAAAACGAAAAAATTAGCTCTTTTTATGGCTCTATCAGGAAAAATTAAAAATAATTTATTGATTCTTTTAGATAAATTAAAGATTGAAAAACCGAAAACAAAAGAAATGACAGAGATTTTGAAAAAACTACCTTGTAAAAATGAAAGTTCTTTAATCGCTCTCCCAGAATTAGATAAAAATCTGATTTTAGCTGCCAGAAATCTTCCCGGAGTTCAGACAATTCAAGCCAAAGATTTAAATGCTTTAGATTTACTTTCTTTTAAATATTTAATTATGCCAAAGGATTCAATAAAAGTAATCAAAGAAACCTTTTTGAAATAAATGATAAAATTTTTTAAAAAAAGTGAAAAACCGGTTGAAGAGGCAGAAGAAATCAAAAAAGAAATTGTAGTTCCTAAAAAGGAAAAAACTGGGGAAGCTTACAAAATTCTGAAAACTCCTCAGGTGACTGAGAAGGCAACCGATTTAGTTAAAAAAAATCAATATGTGTTCAAAGTTTATTCGAGAGCAAATAAAAATGAAGTAAAAAAAGCAATTGAAAGCGTTTACGGGGTGGATGTAAT
>CAYXSK010000032.1:0-3963 GCA_964466325.1 uncultured Candidatus Saccharibacteria bacterium
TCTTTTTTCATTTTTTCTACTTCTTCTTTTGACAAGCCGATCGAACCTTCGATTCTAATTGATTGAGATTTGCCAGTGGCTTTATCCTTGGCCGTGGCAGTTAATATACCATTGGCGTCAATATCAAAGGTCACCTCAATCTGGGGAATGCCCCTGGGAGCCGGCGGAATCCCATTTAAAATAAATCGACCCAGAGAGCGATTATCAGTTACCATCGGTCTTTCTCCTTGCAAAACATTTATTTCAACTGAAGTTTGGTTATCAGCCGCGGTTGAAAAAATCTGGGTTTTGGCAGTAGGAATGGTTGTATTTTTAGCAATCATTTGAGTGTTAATTCCACCTAAGGTTTCAATTCCTAAAGAAAGTGGTAAAACATCTAAGAGCAAAACGCTTTTTATTTCCCCTTCTGGCGCTCTGCCTTCTTCTTTTGCTCTTAAAATTTCAGCTTCAATGGCTGCACCCATGGCTACTACCTCTTCCGGGTTAATGGTCTTATTGGGTTCTTTACCAAAAAAGTCCTTGACTGCCTCCCTGACTGCCGGAATTAAAGTTGTCCCGCCAACTAAAACCACTTCATTAATCTCATTTTTGGAAAGTTTGGCTTCTTCCAGGGTTTTTTTCACTCTTTCAATCGACCTTTCGATTAAATCTCTAACCAAATTCTCAAACTGAGCCCGATTAATTTTGTAAAGAAGATGTTTGGGGCCCGAAGCATCGGCTGAAATGAAAGGCAGATTAATCTCAGTTTCCAAGGCACTCGATAATTCAATTTTGGCTTTTTCAGCCGCTTCCTTTATTCTTTGTAAAGCCAGAGGATCTTTTGATAAATCGATTCCTTGCTCTTTTTTGAACTGCTCGACTATAAAATTGATTACTCTCTGATCCAAATCTTCTCCGCCTAAATGCGGTTCTCCACCTGTTGCCTTTACTTCAACCGTATCAGGAGATAAATCCAGAATGGTGACATCAAAGGTTCCACCACCAAAATCATAAACTAAAACTTTTTCTGGTTTTTTCTTTCCAAAACCATAACAGAGAGCAGCAGCCGTCGGCTCATTAATAATTCTCAAAACCTTAAATCCAGCAATCTCTCCAGCGGTCTTAGTTGCTTTTCTCTGGGAATCGTCAAAGTTGGCCGGACAGGTAATCACTGCTCCTTCCACTTTTTCACCCAATTTTTCTTCGGCATCCAATTTTATTTTCTGTAAAATCATTGAAGATATTTCAATTGGCGTATACCATTTTCCTTGCCCTGAGCCTGTCGAAGGGTCTCCCATTTTTATTTCCACCCCACCATCACTTCTTTCTCTGGTTTCATATGGTAAGCGCTTCAACTCTTTTTGAACTTCTGGGTCTGAAAATCTTCTGCCAATAAATCTTTTGACGGCGAAAATAGTATTTTTGGGATTGGTCACTGCCTGTCTTTTTGCCAAATCCCCAACTAATCTTTCTCCGTTTTTTGCCAATGCCACAATCGAGGGTATTAGCACCTGACCCTCTCGACTTTCTAAACACTTTGGCTCACCTTGAAGAATGCTCGCCATTTTTGAAATTGACGTGCCAAGATCAATGCCTAAAATTTTTGCCATAGATTTATTTTATTTACTTATTTTTACTTTGGCGGGACGCAATAGCCTGCCGTTTATTTTATATCCTTTTTGGATTTCTTCAATAATAATACCGGACTCCTTGTCTTTGACTTCTACTTCTTCTATAACTTCGTGGAAATTCGGGTCAAACTTCTCGCCTACTGATTTTATTTCTTCAACTCCCTGATTTTTCAAAAAGTCCAAAATTTGATTTTTTGTCTGTAAAATTCCTTTGACATTCTCATCGGTTTTTAAATTTTCTGGCAAATTTTTCTCTGCCAATTCAAAGTTATCCGCAATTGGCAAAATCTTCAAAATCAAACCTAAATCCCCATATTTTATAATCTCTCCAATTCTTTCCAGTTCCCCCTTTTTATAATTCAAAAAATCCGCTCTTTCTCTCTGCCAACCAGCCAAATATTCTTCTTTTAATCTTTCACATTCCTCAAGTTTTTCCTTTAATTCTTCGACACTTAACTCCTCTTTTTCTTCTTGCATCTTAATATTATAGAAAAGTTTTAAACTTTTTTCAAGACCTTTGTTATGTTTATCCGACTTTAAATTTTTTGTTACAAAATGGACATATAACTTCTCCACAATTTGGCTCACCTAAAACAACGATCTCTAAATTCTTAAGCCTATTATCATCCACTATTTTATTTTTATGATGAATAATTTCATTTAGTCTTAAATATCTACCTATAAATTTTTCCATTACTAACCTATGTTCTAATACGTATCCTTTTTTAGTACAAGATGGATGGTCAGGACTATAGATCCAAACCCGGCCAGAGGTATTGTCTTTATATCTTCCTCCTTTCCAATAACCAGCTTCTGGTCCTCTTCGGGTATAACCGTATGATTTTATCTTTCTAATTCCGAATCTATCTAACCACCTTGTAATAGTCTTAAAACTCACCTCACATTCCTTAGCGATTTCTGAGACAGATAATTTTTCTTCTTTATATTTCACCCGAAGCCATTTTTTATTCCAATGTTTTTCCATGAATATCTATTATTGGATAAATTTATTTTAGCAAATTAACAATAGAAGTCAAGAGTGCTAATCCAATATCCACAAGGTATCTTTTCCGAAAATATGTTAAAATAATTTAATAACCATGAGAAAGGAAATAGTATTTTTATTGGTCATTTTAGCCATTGCCTCTTTTTTCAGATTATGGCAGTTGGATTCTATTCCACCGGGACTCTATCCTGATGTGGCGATTAATGGGAACGATGCCTTAGATTCCTTAAAAACCGGGAATTTCAAGGTATTTTATCCAGAGAACAACGGCCGGGAGGGGCTGATGATGTGGTCAATTGCTCTTTCTTTTTCAATTTTCGGAGTCAGTATCTGGTCTATCAAAATTGTCGCCGCCATAATTGGCATTTTAACTGTCCTTGGTCTCTATCTTTTAACCAAAGAATTATTCAATTACTACGAGGCCCGTCCTCGTAGTATTATTGCTTTTTTGTCAAGTTTCTTTTTGGCTACTTCTTTTTGGCATACTAATTTTTCCCGAATCGGTTTCCGAGCAATTTTACTGCCTTTTATTTTAGTTTTCGGATTTTATTTTTTATTTAAGGGATTCCGCGAGAAAAGAATTTCCTATTTCATAATTTCTGGCATATTTTTCGGCCTGGGTTTTTATACTTATATTTCCTATCGTTTTATCATTTTATTACTGCCTCTAATTCTGATCTGTTGGTGGTTTATTTACCAAAAGCAAAATTTAAGAAAAATCTTTATACTTAATACTCCATACTTAATACTGGCTACTATTATCATTGCTCTTCCTATCGGCTTTTATTTTCTCCAAAACCCTCAAGATTTTATCAGCCGAGCTACCGGCATTTCAATTTTTGCTACCGAAAATCCAATCAAAGAATTCGGAAAATCTCTAATCTTGCATCTGGGAATGTTCAATTTTTACGGCGATCCTAATTGGCGCCATAATTTCGCCGGCTCCCCCATGCTTTTTTGGCCAATTGGAATTTTATTTTTAATCGGCTTTGCCTTGTCAATTAAACATATGAAGTGGTTGATAGCGTGGTTTTTCGTAATGTTGTTGCCAGGGATTTTAACTTATGAAGGTATCCCCCACTCCCTTCGAGTTATTGGAGTAATTCCGGTAGTTTACATTTTTGCTGGGATCGGTGGTTATTCTGTTTATCAATGGTTTAACAAAAATATTAAAAATAAAAAATTATTAGTTACGGCATCTATTATTTTTTTACTAATGGTGGGGGTTTGTGAAGGTAATAAATACTTTGTTAAATGGGGGGCTCGCCCCGAAGTGGAAGGTGCTTTTTCTTCAGATTATGTTGAAATTGGAAATTATTTAAATTCCCTGCCTCAAGAAACTCAAAA
>CAYXSK010000033.1:0-3874 GCA_964466325.1 uncultured Candidatus Saccharibacteria bacterium
CCCGACAAAAATTATGAATTTAGTTAAAGTTAAATGTGCTTTTTGCGGCAAAGAATTTTTTAGGCCAAGGGGGAGAGTAAATGAAGCTAAAAAATTTGGCTGGAAACAATATTGTTCAAGAAAATGCCAAGACCAAGCTAAGGTGACAAGAGTTAAGAAAGTATGCGGAAATCCTAATTGTAATAAAAGAGTATCACGGCTACTGAACCAATTTAAAAAATCTCAATCAGGTCGCATTTTTTGTTCTTCTCGTTGTGCTACGATTTTTAATAATTTGTCAAGGCGAAAGATTAAAACCTGCCCAATTTGTGGCAGAAAATTTTATGGTCAACGAAAATATTGTTCAGAGTTATGTCGCTCTAAATTGGTAAGTCCTAATAAGAAAAGTAAATCTCAGAAGGAAAGAGAAATTTTAAATGAAATAAAAATTTTTTATAAAATCCATCACAGAATACCAGTCAAAAAAGAAAAGCCAGGATTGGCTTGGAGAGCACATTTTACTTTCGGAAGTTGGAATAAAGCCATTGAAGCTGCCGGATTCGAATCAAATCCAGTTATATTTTCAAAGAAATTTATCGCTAAAGACGGACATAGATGTGATTCCTTTGCTGAAAAGATTATTGACGACTGGCTATATTCTAATAACGTAGAGCATCAACGAAATATCCCCTATCCAAATAGTTCTTACACTGCCGATTTTTTGATAAAAAGGAGGTTCGTAGAATTTCTTGGACTGAATGGCGAACTTAAAGAATATGATAAAAATACAAAATTAAAAGAAAAATTGGCAGAAAAACATAAACTCAAACTAATTAAAATCTTTCCAAAAGATTTATTTCCAACGAATCGACTTTCGAAAATTATAAAAATCAACACCCGAGGTTGATTAAACAAATCAAAAATCCCCTGAGTTTATCGAAGGGGATTTTTGATGGCCCGGCTTTTCTTCTAGAAAGTTCGTTCCGGAAAAGAATCCAAGTGGGAATCCAAGTTCCGACCCAAGGGTCGGAATCATATCCGATTCCCTGAAAGAACGTTTGTCCCAGAATCTAACTAGAAGATACCAGGCCAATTTTATTATATCTTTTGACAAAAATAGTTGTCAAGCGTTTATTTTCTAAAGTGATAGCACCTCAACCATTTGTTTTATTAAGGAGACTACGACTGGCGGGGGCAATAAACTATAGGCAGGCTTTCCCTCGTCATCAATAACCTGCCAGGGTTTTTCAATAATTTTTACTTTTTTGGTTTTCTCATCCCATTCATAAATATATTCGGGAGTAATTTCATAATCATCAATGAATTTTTCTACTTCTTTTACCGGAAGAGAATTTCTCAAAAAAATCTTAGGAATTCCATAAAGCGAGAGGGCTCTTTCTATTAATTTCTCATCCTGTTTTAATCTTTCCTCTATGGGTTTAATTCCCAACTCATCCCCTTCTTTTGGAAGGAGATTTACTCCTTTACAATTGGGATTATCACAAAGAAGATAAAACTCGTTTTTTGTCTCATCGTAGCCAACTTTAGAAGTCGGCAAAAGTTTTAAATTTCTTGAAGTATTACAAAGGGGACAGATTCTCCTCCACTTAATTCTTTCATCAATCACTGTTTCGGGAACATCAATTAAAATAAAAATATCGGGGTCATCTCGATAGCCAATTAGGTCTCGGAAAAACAAGGAATAGGAAATCTGATCTAATCCTCGAGGAAAACCATCGATAAAAAGGGCTTTCTTTCTTCTCTTGGCTATTTCTCTTTTGACTAAAGCCAAAACCAATTCGGTAGGTAAAAGGGTTTCGGTATCTCTTTTTTCCAGAGTCGAAATAACTTCTTTAAATGGTAGCCATCCCCGATAATTTCTTTCTAAAAAGGAGGAAAATTCCTTTTTTCTTTCCTCATCTTTAAGCTCCCCATCAACCTCTCTAATCATATCGCCAATTGAAAAATGGTCTACTCTTTCTGGATCGATGATTTCCTGAAACATCTTGGAATAGGTTCCTTTGCCTGAATTTTTTTTACCCAAAAGATAGGCAATGAAAGTATTTCCTTTTTCCAAATATTCTCTTAATTTTTTTATCTCCGGCCCAACCTTTAACTCAAAATAGAGTTTTCTTTCTTTTGGGTCAGTCAAATTAAATTTTTGGGTTAGTCCTTCAATTTTAGTTTTAAAGATTGGGAATTGCATAATTTTTGCCATCGGAAATTATTTTTATGTCTCCGTTTTCATCCGTCCTTAACACTCTTATACCATATTTAGTTAAAGTATCCAATACTTCCCGGTGGGGATGACCATATTTATTATCTTTACCAACTGAAATTACAGCAATTTCTGGCGAAACTTCGGCAATAAATTCTTCTCCGCTCGAGGTTTTACTTCCATGATGGCTCACTTTTAAGACCTCTGAATCAAGCGATTGCTTAACCTGGTTAAGCAACAGCCCTTCCCCATTTTTGTAAATATCGCCAGTAAAAAGAAAAGAGTTTTCACCAAAGGTTAATTTGCTGACAATGGAAGTATTATTACTATCTTTTAAAACTTTCCCTTCAAGATTTTCAAAAGGATACAATATGGTGACAGCTATTCCTGTTGCTTTTATTTTTTGGCCAGTTTTGGCAAGAAAAATTTTAGGCCTTTTTGCTTTAATTAACTTTAGCCATTCTTGATATTCGGCGGTATCCCTGATCACTCCGGTCCATAAAATATTTTCAACCTTATATCTTTTTAAAACTGCGATTAAACCAGATATATGGTCTCTTTCAGGATGAGTTAAGATAATCAAATCAATCGTTCTGTCCCAAAAGGGCATCTCTGAAGCTAACTTTTCTAAAATGATTGAGCTGGGACCTCCATCAATTAGAATCTGATGTCTTTGGGGGCTTACTATAAAAATGGCGTCTCCCTGGCCGACATCAAAAAAATTTACTTCTAAAAACCCGGGCGCCTTTAAATCATAAACAACGAGCCAGGCTAAAATATTCAAGCCAAACAAAACGCCCAGGGTAAATAGTCCCGGGCGTTGTCTTTGAAGACTTCCGGACGCCAACCACCCACCACCCATATATATTTAGGCCTTTCCTAAAATCCTGAACATCTTGGTCCCGCACTTTGGACAAGTTCCGGTCAAAGCCCTTCTTTTAACTCCGCCCTTTCCCTTCATGGTTATCTCCTTCTCTCCTAAGATTTCTTGCTTCTTTTTACATTTTACGCAGTAACCTTGCATAATAGTGGTAATATAAAATAAAATTAAATTTTTCAAACTCGACCTTTAGTTATTCACAGCTTAATTTAGCTTAATTTAAGCTAAAGGGGTCGTCAAGTGCTTACTCCTTGAAGAATAAACCACAAAGACAGTGGCCCTGTTCTTCTATCTCGGTTTGCATAAAATCACACGGACAGATTTTCTTTTTATCCTCTTCCCGGCTACCAGTTACTCGACGACAAGGGCAGTATCGCGCCCCATACTTCTTTTCATTTTCTAATAAACCTTTAATTATTCTTTCCACTATTTCTCTGTTTGGATTTAGCTTAAATCCAAATTTTTGAGCATATTCCTCGTATTCCTTGATTAAAAGATTTTCTTTTAGCCAATCTCGAATTATTTCTTCTGGTCTTACACCAAAAAATCCACTGACCGGTTTCCCTTCTTTGAATAAAATTACAGTTGGAATTCTATCTATACCAAATTTCTGGCTAATTTTCGGAATCTCCTCAACATTAGCTTTCGCAAAAATAATCTTTTCCTCAAATTCTTCAGCTAACTTCTCTAAAATCGGACTGAGAATATGACAAGGGTTACACCACTCACCGAAATAATCAACCAAAACCGGTTTTTCGCTTTTTGAAATTATTTCTTCAAAATTTTGGTCAGTTAAA
>CAYXSK010000034.1:0-3752 GCA_964466325.1 uncultured Candidatus Saccharibacteria bacterium
CCCAATTCAATGGGTTCCTGAGAGACCTCGTCTTCAAGGGTCTGGCTATGGAACTTGAAGCCATGCCCGGCTGGCGAAAGGCTTTCCGGTGGCAGGACAAGTACTACACCGCCACCAGTTTACTGAAAGCCAGGTTAGCTTGGCCATTCGTGGTAAAAGCCTTGGGTCGGGTCCGAGCTTACACTACGGTCCAAAAAGAAGTGATGCCCAGAATTCAACCCCTCCTGGACCAAGCCATCTTGGAGAACAACCCAGAAGAGCAGCAACTCCATAAGTTGCTAACCTTCCAGGATCAGGTGGGGATGATGGTCATCTGGGACGCTAATCTCAGGTTTGGCGAGGAAGAGATCGGACTCCTGGCTATACTGATCGGTCGGATGGTTCCTGCCTCCAGTTTTGTACTCGGGGGGTGGGTTGCAGACCAACCACTCTCTTTGCCAAACGAAGAGGCCTACGAACTTCCCACTCTCCTGGTTTATGAACGACCAGTGGACAGTGGGTTGGAAGTTGGATTTCAGCAAGCCCAGCTTTCAAGGGAGGAATGGGACTCCGTCCGAAAAATCCAGCGCCTTATCCGACGGTGGCTAGGATTGGAGGGCAAATTCCGAATTCCTGCTCTAACGCAACCCAAACAGCAACCCAAGAAAAAGGGTACCAAGCGCTAAAGCGCACAGATCACATGCTCCATCACTGCCAAGCGCCTTCGAGATTAAACCTTGAGGGCGCTTACCATTTTATAAGAAATGACTACTTGAAATTTTTTCAAAATTTGGGTATTATTAAAATATGAAATCTTTGGCGAAAAATTTTATTTTTGTTTTGCTGATTTTTTTGGTTGTATCTAGTGTTTTTACTTTGCTTCAGCAACCCTTTGAGAAAGAGAAAGAATTGTCTTTAACTCAGTTGGTTGAAGAAATCAATCAAGAGAAAATTAAAAAAATTACGGTTTCGGGCAATGAACTCAAAATAATTTATCAGGATGATTCCAAAGCCAAATCAAGAAAAGAAACCGAGGCTGCTCTTTCCCAATCTTTAATCAATTACGGGGTTGATAAAACTAAGTTAGCCAAGGTAGCAATTGAAACAAAAGAGGTAGGTGGAACCTGGACTTGGTTGGGGCCAGTTTTATTTGCCGTTTTGCCTCTTTTACTTTTTGGATTATTTTTCTTTATGATTTTTCGCCAAGCCAGAACCGGAGCCATGCAAGCCTTCGATTTTACCAAGGCCAGAGCCAGATTATTTGGCGCCGAAGGCCATCCCAAAGAAAAAATCACTTTCAAAGATGTGGCTGGTTTAAAAGAAGCAAAGCAAGAATTAGTGGAAGTGGTTGATTTCTTGAAAAATCCAAAGAAATATTTAGCAATGGGAGCAAAAATTCCCAAGGGAGTTTTATTAGTTGGGCCTGCTGGAACTGGGAAAACTTTACTTGCCCGGGCAGTGGCTGGAGAAAGCAATGTTCCCTTTATTTCAATAGCTGGTTCTTCCCTGGTAGAAATGTTCGTCGGAGTCGGCGCTAGCAGAATTCGGGACGTTTTTTCGACGGCTAAAAAGCACCAACCTTGCTTAACCGGCGACACTTTAATTACTTTAGATAGCGGAAAAGAGATTCCTATTGAAGAAATGTACAAAAAGAATATGTTTGACAGCGAAGTTCTCTCGATGAATGGAAATCTCCAGATAGAAAACAGCGAAGTTCTGAAAATAACCAAACGAGGACCAGAAAATATCTACCGAATTAAAACCTATCATTCGGAAATTAAAGCTACCAAGGACCATAAGTTTCCAATTTTAAAAAATGGGGAACTTCTCTGGATTGAAACAGAAAAACTAAAGATAGGCGATTATGTGGCCGCTCCTAAAAAAATAAGGATAAAAAGCAAAACTCCTTCCCCTTTCAATTTATTACCCCCAAACACAAGAATTTATCTAAAAAGCAAAAAAGAGGCTTGGGTAAAAAAAGAAAGGGGTAAAATCTGGGGAAAAAGATTTCTTTATGTCGGGTTAAAAGATTGGCAAAATCAGAATTTCAATGATGTAGAAAAAATTGCTCTTGGCAAGGGCGGCTGGACAGATAGCTGGTTAAGAAAATTCCCTCAGCATTTAAGCGAAGAGTTTCTTTATGTGAAGGGTTTAATAGACAGTGACGGCAGTTACAATAAAGACAAAAGAAACCTACAATTTATCAATACTCAAATTTTTCTTCATCAAAAAGTTAAGAAATTTTTAAAAGAGAATTTTGATTACCAAGCTAAAACCTATCTGAACAAAAAGCACTACGATACTCTCCTCCCCCAAGGAAAAAAACCTCAAACGTTAAAAGATTGCTACACAACCCATATTAACAATAAGCTGATTAGAATTATTTTCGAAAATTTAAACGAACATCTTTTATCTTTACCGGAAAACCTAATCGCTGGTTGGCTTAAAGGAATATTTGATGGAGATGGTTATTGCGCTAATAAGAAAAATATCCCTAAAATTGTTATTGGGGCTACCGACAAAATTCTTAATGAGAGGATAAAAAGCGCTCTTCACCGAGTGGGAGTTATCGGCTATTCAACTAATTCAAACGGCGGCACTAATATAGAAATTACCGGAAAAACCAATGTAAAAATTTTCAAAGAAATGGTTTCTTCAAGCCACCCGGAAAAAATTCAAAGATTAAATATGTTAAATCTTTTTGGATTGAACTTTTGGCGGCTCGACCAACTTCCTGTAGGAAATCTTTTGAAAGAGGCTAGAGTTTCAGTAGGGATGGGCCAAAGAGAATTTTGGAGGGGACACGAAGTTTCTTGTTGGGAACGAAACATCCATATTCCTTCGAGAATTCACCTTTTAAAAAGATTGGGAGAGATAGATAATTGGTGCAAAATTAAACAATTGTCTAAAACTCAGCAAATTGAAAAATTAGAAAAACTTTGTAAGGGAGAAATTTTTTGGAGTAAAATCACAGAAATTAAAAAGCTCCCTCAAAAGGAAAAAGTTTACGACCTTTGTTTGAATAAAAACCACAACTTTCTAGCTAATAGAATTTTTGTCCACAATTGCATAATTTTTTTTGATGAGCTGGACGCCATCGGAAAAGTAAGGGGTCCAGCAATTACCGGAGGCCATGAAGAAAGAGAACAAACCTTAAATCAATTATTAACAGAAATGGACGGATTTGAACCAAATGATAAAATCGTCATTCTCTCGGCTACCAACCGGCCTGACGTCTTGGATCCAGCCCTTTTGAGGCCGGGGCGATTTGATCGAAAAGTAGTTTTAGATTTGCCAGATATTAATGAAAGGGAAGAAATTTTGAAAATTCATTGTCGGGGAAAACCTCTGGCCCTAAATATCAATTTGAGAGAGGTGGCGGAAAGAACCCCGGGATTTTCTGGTGCCGATTTAGCTAATGTGGTTAATGAGGCAGCAATTTTAGCCGCCAGAAGAAATAAGCACCAGGTCTTTCAGGAAGAATTTTTAGAATCAATTGAAAAAGTTTTGTTGGGACCGGAAAGAAAATCCCACATTTTATCAAAAAAGGAAAAGGAAATTGCTGCCTTTCACGAGGCAGGCCATGCTTTAGTTTCTTCCTCAATTCCTGAGGCTGAACCAGTCAGAAAAATTTCAATCGTCGCTCGAGGTTTGGCTGCCGGTTATACTTTAAAGATGCCAACCGAGGAAAGAAGAATTAAAAGAAAATCAGAATTTTTAGCTGAACTGGCAACATTATTGGGAGGGTATTGCGCCGAAAGATTGAAATTTGG
>CAYXSK010000035.1:0-3752 GCA_964466325.1 uncultured Candidatus Saccharibacteria bacterium
TTAAGGAATGCGTGGTTTCAATAGAGGTTGAAGATACCGGAAAAATTTTTGTCACGGCTGAAAAAGAGGAAGCAGCTAAAAAGGCAATTAGCTGGATAAAGAATATTACCCGGGAAGTTAAGGTTGGAGAAATTTTCCAAGGCAAAGTCAAAAGAATTTTGGATTTCGGCGCTTTTGTCGAAATTCTGCCGGGACAAGAAGGTTTAATTCATATTTCTCAATTAGCTCCCTACCGAGTGGAAAAGGTGGAGGATGTGGTTAAGGTGGGAGAGATTTTACCAGTGAAGGTAATCTCAATTGACGAACAAGGAAGAATCAATCTTTCTCTAAAAGAGGCGAAAAAAGGATATGCCCCGAGAAAATAGAAACGACAATCCAAACGGCCTGGAGGAGGAAAAATTAGAGTTTTTGAAAAGAGAGGAAATCAGGACGATGCAAAAAGATATTGCTCGTCTCAGAGAGTTCGAAGCTCAAAAAGAAAGAGGGAGGGTGCAGGTTTTAGAAGCTGAGGAAAAGATAAAGATCCCACCAACTCCGCCCCCAGAAAAACCGAAAGAAGAAATCCCGAGGGTAGAAAAAATTCCTTTAGACACTCTCATTCCCAAACCTCCTCGGAAAAGACCTTCTCCTCTAACAAAACTTTTGGTTCGAGGGTTGATTGTTATTTTCTGCTTTTTATTTTTGGGTTTTTTTTATTGGTTTTTAGAAATCAGAAAGCCAGTAAAAGAGGTAGCTCCGCCGGCCGAAGAAGAAGTTTTGCCTCCGGTGGCTGAGATTGAAGAAAAACCGGAAATCATTGTCCCGCCACCCCTCATCCAGGTTAAAGAAACAAAAATTTCGGAAATTTCCAAAATTGAAGAAATCCCTCAGGTCTTTAAGCAATTAATGAAAGAGGAGCTAACTGAGGGTAGCCTGACCCGGGTAGCAATAAAAAATCTAACTGAAAATCGTCTCGCCTCCTTAGAGGATTTATCTTCAGCCTTTGAGATTGAGATTCCGGAAGAAATTTTCTCAAAATTAGACCCGGATTTTACTTTATCAATTTTTAAGCAAAAACAGGGAAAAAGGCTGGTTTTGGTCGGAAAAGTTAAAGAAAAAGAAGGGCTCAACGAAATATTAAAAAACTGGGAGGCAAAAATAAAAAAGGAGGGAATTTCTCTTTCTGGAAAAAAAATCCCAGCCCTGGTTTCTTATTTTCGGCAAGGTAGTTATAAGGGAGTAACCTATCGCTATCTGACTATCTCTAAAGAGGATTTAGGGATTTGCTATGCTTTATTTAGTGATTATTTTATTCTAACTTCTTCTTGGGAAAGTATAGTCAAAACTATTGATCTCTTAATTATCCCACCAGCCGGGGAGATTCCGCCAGAAGAAGAGATTACTCCGCCAATTGAAGAAATTCCGTCAGAAGAGGAAGTTCTGCCAGGAGAAGTTATCCAGGCACCCTCAATTCAGGAGAGAATTCTTGATTGGGGATATTACATTCCTACCGCCGCCCGAACAATTGACACAATTATTATTCATTCTGCTTACGATGCCTTGGGAAAAGATCCCTATAGCGTTGAAGGGGTTATTTATGAATATAAACTTTATAAAGTCGCCGCGCATTATCTGATCGCTCGGGATGGTTCTATATACCGCCTAGCCCCCGATGAAGCTATCGCCTATCATGCCGGAGTTAGTAGAATGCCGGATGGTAGTAGAGTAAATATTATTAATAATTTTTCAATCGGGATCGAGCTTATTTATACCAAAACTGAATCCCCCAATGAAGAACAATATCAAGCTTTATCTCAACTCGTTAAATACCTAAGACAACAATATAATATTCCCTCTGAGAATATTCTCGGCCACAATCAAATTGCTCCAGAAAGAAAAGACGACCCCTGGAATTTTGACTGGGAATATTTCAAACCTCTTTTAGAGTAGCTCTTTAATGTTAATTAATCGATTCTTAAAGTTATTCATTTTTCTGATAGTTTTTGGTGGACTGATATATTTTTTTGTTACTGAAAGCAACAAAGAAATTGAAGTTTCTAAATTACCAACCGCTATTTATGGGGTGAAAAAAATGGTTTTGGTGCCGAACGGCGCTTTTTATGTGGATGAAACTCCTGTTACTTACGAAGATTTTCAAAAATATGTTGAAGCAGGAGGTACAAAATCTAGATATTGGGAATACGAAACTTATAATCAGCCGGAAAATCCGGTTACTGGTGTGGACTGGTATCAGGCAATTGATTTTTGTGATTGGAGAAGTAAAATTGAAGGACTTTCGCCAGCCTACAAATTAACCGGTCAATTAGATGCCTGGGGTTATCCTTTATGGGAATTAGATAGCTCGGCTAATGGTTATAGATTGCCCACTGAAGCTGAATTTGAGTATACGGCTCGGGGCGGACTGGAAGGAAAATCATTTCCTTGGGGAGACGAATTTGATCCTTTATTTGCGAACTACGACGACGAAAGAGGAATAATGAAAGGTGAATGGTGGCGCCTATCAAAAGTTAAAGATACGCCGCCAAATAATTATGGACTTTATGGAATGAGTGGTAATATCTGGCACTGGACTAATGATTGGTATACTTTTGGACATACCAAAGTTTTAAAAGGTGGCTCATGGGGAAGTATTGATCCTATCTACCTTAGGACGAGTGAAAGAAGTTATACGGCTCCTAGTAACTACAATTATGACATTGGTTTTCGCTGTATAAGACCAGTAAAAGACCACCAATCCATAAATCCAACCCCTACTCTTAATCTAAAGGTGCCTCATAAATTTTACCAATATCAAACAGCGCATTATGAAAATCCTATTCAGGTAGATTTATATGGCGAAGAGTTTATCAATCGTTTAAGCCAATTCATCGCTGAGTACTATCCGAATTCTATTTATTTTCAAACTAAAATTGATGAACAAGAAATTATCACTCCAAAACAAATGGCTGAACTTATTGTCGAGGTAACAAAAGAATGTAATATTCATCCTCTATTCCTTGTAGGAATTATGGCAGCGGAAAGTGGTTTTGGGAGTGTCTCATTCCCAAGGTGGTACAATAATCCAATGGCCTATCATTGGGAAAATCGGCTTATGAAAAATGGATTGCCCGTTTACGAAGAGAATCCTAATCGTAATCAAAAATTTAAAAATTTAAGAGACGGATTTATTGCTTTCTGCCAAGGAATTAGAAGAGATATTTATTTTGAAGCAGCCAAGGAAAGTCTTGATGCTTTTCACTTAATTTATGTTGGTTATCGAGCCGATGAATGGATGAACACTATTTCAAAAGTTTACAAAGATGTACTAGGAATTCGTTTAGAACCGAATTATCCTTCAGAAAATGTTGGCAAATTAATATATACTGATTGGTTGACTTTTTGATTAGGAAAAATAAATTTCACCGTGTATAATAAAAATGTATGAATCAAAAATTACTTGAAGAACTAAAAGAAAAATTGACAATGGAAAAAGCGTCAATTGAAGAACAGCTTAAAAGATTTGCCAAAAGAGATGAAAAACTAAAGGGTGATTGGGATACTATTTTCCCAAAGTTTGATGGCGGCGAAGCCGGCGGTGCGGCTTTAGAAAAGGCAGCTGATGAAGTTGAGGAATATAGCACTCTTTTGTCCATTGAACATAGCTTGGAACTGAAATTAAAAAACATTGATTTGGCTTTGGAAAAAATTGAGAAGGGCCAATATGGTCGGTGTGAAAAATGTGGTAAAGAAATCGCTGAAGATAGATTAAAAGT
>CAYXSK010000036.1:0-3600 GCA_964466325.1 uncultured Candidatus Saccharibacteria bacterium
GGAAAAAATGACAGAGAGAATTATAAATGCAATGAAAAATCCCAATGTTGACATTCTTTCTCATCCCACTGGAAGAATACTAAAAAGAAGGGATGAATACCAAATTGATTTTGACAAGATTTTGAGGGTGGCTAAAGAGACCGGAACAATTTTGGAAATAAATTCTTTCCCCGAAAGATTGGATTTAAACGCAGAGAATATCAGGCGGACAAGAGAAGCTGGAGTTAAAATGGTAATTGATACCGATTCTCATCATAAAGACCAGCTGAGATTTATTGAATTTGGTATTGCCCAAGCCAGGCGAGGATGGGCCGAGAAAGAAGACATTATCAATACTCAGTCATTAGAAAAATTATTAAAATTTTTCAAATAATCCCATGCCCATTGAAAAATCAGCGGGAGCAGTAATTTTCAGGAAGGAGGGAGATAAAAATTTCTACCTCCTTTTACATTATCCATCTTCGGCTAAGGCACCGAAGGAGTATTGGGATTTTCCCAAAGGCCACATTGAGAAAGAAGAAAATTTAGAAGAAACGGCTAAAAGAGAAGTGGAGGAAGAGACCGGATTAAAGGATTTGAAATTAATTGAGGGTTTTAAAAAGTGGGTAAAATATTTTTTTAAATTTAAAGGAAAAAACATTTTTAAAATCGTCACTTTTTTCTTGGCCGAGACAAAAATTAAAGAAGTAAAAGTTTCTTTTGAACATCTCGGATACGAATGGTTATCATACGAGGAAGCTTTTAAAAAGTTAACTTTTAAAAATGCCAAAGAAATCCTCCAAAAAGCAAATCAGTATCTTTTAGAACCAAAAAATGTTTGATTTCTTAATAAAAAATAGGTCACTTAAAATTTTAGTAGGGATTAATAGTATTTTTATTTTAGGAGCTAATATGTTCCCGCCACTTTTTGCTTTATTTGTCGAAAAACTAAAAGGCGGGGCTTTTGCTGCAGGTAGCATCTGGGCAACCTTCGCTATTGTTACTGGTATTTTAATTTTAATTATTAGTCGCTTTGGAGATAGGTTAAGAGAAAAAGAATACTTGGTGGCCGCCGGATATTTTTTTCGTTTCGTTGCTTGGATGGGTTATTATTTTGCCACCTCTCTTTGGCATTTATATTTTTTGCAAATTTTCTTAGCCATTGGTGAAGCTGCGGGTACCCCAGCTTTTAATGCCATTTATTCTGAACACCTAGATAAAGGGAAATATGTTAGACAGTGGGGAATTTGTAATTCTTCGGGAGCGATTATAATGGGTGTAGCCGCTTTTGTCGGCGGAAGTATTGTTTCCCAGTTTGATTTTAAAACTCTTTTTCTTATAATGACTTCATTAGCCGCTATATCTTTTATTCTTTTAATGATACAACCTCGAAAATTACTTTAGAGACAAATGGCTTCTTTTCAAGAAAAAGTTTTTCGGGTTGTCTCTCAAATTCCCAGAGGAAAATTTTCTACTTATAAAGAAATTGCCAAAAAAGCCGGTTCTCCTCGGGCTTGGCGGGCAGTGGGGAATATATTAAATAAATCCGCCAGCTGGCGGACCAAAATTCCTTGCCACCGAGTGATAAAATCTGATGGCAAAATAGGCGGATATAGATACGGAATAAAAAAGAAAATTACATTATTAAAAAAAGAGGGTATAATCATCAAAAATGGCAAAATTACATCCAGATTTAAAAAATAAAGAATTTTGGTACAAAGACATTACTTTAATTCCAAATCGACTTCCTGACTTTGAAAGAGATGAGGTTGATTTGACAACCCATTTTACTAAGAGAGTAATTTTAAAAACTCCTTTTATTTCCGCACCAATGGATACGGTTACTGAAGCCGAAATGGCGATTTTAATGGCTTTGATGGGTGGGATAGGAATAATCCACTACAATTTTTCAACTATTGATGAGCAAATTAAAGAAGTGGAAAAAGTAAAAAGATTTGAGGCCGGGTTCGTTTTCAATCCGGTTGTTTTGTCTTCGCAAAATACAATTAAAGATGTTTATAATATAGCAGATAAATATGGCTTTTTTAGTGTGCCAATTACCGAAGACGGAACATTAAATTCGAAATTAGTGGGAATTGTTACTCATCGAAATGTCAGGTACAGAAAAGATATGGAAACTAAATTAAAAACAGTGATGACTCCGAGAGAAAGATTAATTGTGGCTCAAAAATCAGAGACAGTTGATAAAAATGATTTATACTTCGCTAATGAAATCTTAAGGAAAAATAATTTAGATACTTTACCCATTATTGATGAGGGGAATAAGATTGTTGCTTTAGTCACTGATAGCGATATGAAAAAGAATGAGCAATTTCCCTTAGCAACAAAAAACGAAAATAAGCAATTGAGAGTATTTATTGCCGTTGAATCAAGATTAGAGTTGGCTAAAGAAAGAATTAAAAAGGGTTACGACGCTGGCGTTGATGGAATCGTCATTGATGCCAGCGTTGTTTTTAGAGAACAATTAGAGATTGCTAAATGGACGAAAGAAAATTTCCCAAAATTAGACGTGGTTTTAGGCAATATTGGTTCAGCTGAAATGGTAAGAAAGATAATAGATGCAGGTTTTGATTATTGCGATGCCCTTAAAGTCGGGATAGGACCGGGAGCTGCCTGCATCACCCAACAGGAATTGGGTACTGGTCGGGCTCAGGCCTCGGCTGTTTGGGACTGCACTCAAGAGACAAAAAAACTTGAGCCAAAATATGGATTCCTTCCAATAATTGCCGATGGTGGTATAAGAATTGCTGATACTATTGAGCAAGATATGGCTAAACCCGGAGATATTACTAAGGCCTTAGCCTTAGGTGCTCAAACAGTCATGATGGGTTCTTTGTTTGCCGGACTTGACGAATCTCCTGGACAAAAGGAATTTGATTATGAAGAAAATAGAATGGTCAAGAAATATCGAGGTATGGGCTCGATTGAGGCGATGGAAAAGAGAGGGGCTTTAAGATATGGGATTGAAAAAATGAAAATAAGAATCCCCGAAGGTAAAGTAATAAAAGTACCCTATCGTGGTTCGGGCTATGATTTTATTCCCCAACTAATTGCTGGCGTCAAACAGAGCTTACAAAAACAAGGCTTCAAAAATATCAAAGAGCTCCAACAAGAAGCCGACATCCGTCCCATTTAATCTTTACTAAAGAAAGAAGGCGTGATAATTAGAAATTGGAGGACTGTTCTTTAACAATCCACCAGAAATAAACGATAGAGAAAATCAATCGAGAAAGGAGAAAGGAGAATGTGCGGAATATTTGGAATAGTCAGTAACGAAAATGTAGCTACAAAGATTCCCATTGGTCTTCATGGTCTTCAACATCGAGGAGAACAAGGTGCTGGAGTAGCGGTTTCCGATGGCTTTGAGCTTCGTACGCACAGAGACATAGGTTTAGTTACCGAAGTGTTCAGCGAGAAAAACAGGGAAGAGCTTTTTAAGAAACTTTCAGGCAGGTTCGGAATTGGCCATACTCTTTATTCAACGGTTGGTAAAACAGGTGAAGCAAAACAACCAAGAACCTTCCAGCCACTTATTGGTAAATTCAATGGCCAACCTTTTGCCCTAGCTCATAATGGTAACCTGATTAGGCTTGATGGATT
>CAYXSK010000037.1:0-3319 GCA_964466325.1 uncultured Candidatus Saccharibacteria bacterium
AAAATAGTTAAACATCTATCATCGAACATAAATAGGGGAGAGGTTGGTTGATGGGAGCGGATTAAAACTTTTTTGTCAAATCTCTCCATCATTTTGAAAAAATAATCGCGGCCGAATTGGGGCCGGCCAGTAAAAGGGTCGATACCTAAATATTCACCACTTTCATCCGGAAAATCTCCCCAAGTAATTTGCCGCCACTCCTCGCTCCCTGTTTTAATTTGTCCGAGAACATTTCTCGGACAATCTGGTAAGGCGCCATGGAGAGCAATAATATCTTTTGTGATAATTATCAGAGGAAATTTTTCGACAATTGAACAATATTTTTTATATTCCTTTTGTGACAAACTCTCCCAAAATTCAGCTGGATAAAATTTTAAAATATGATGACCTTCGTGATTTCCTTGTAAAAGATAAATTTGATTTGGATTTTTAGCTTTGACTTCTAATAAAAAATCTAGGTTTTCCCTTGAATAAGGACCCCTATCAACATAATCTCCAAGAAAAACAATTTTGTTTCCCGGTTTTAAATAATCCTTAATGACTTTTTGCGAAGCTTCAAAATCTCCGTGAGTATCGCCGACAAAAATCACTTTTTTGGCTTTTTTTATTTCAATTAGTAAATTTTTCATAAAATAAATTCTTTAGTTGGCATCCCTTTAATGCCTCCTTTTTTGACTGAAAAAGAGGCGATGAGATTAGCAAACTCTGCTGATTCCCAAGGATTTTTTGTTTGTTGATATTTTATTGAATATGCTGCGGCAAAAACATCTCCAGCTCCAGTTGGGTCTACTTCTTTTATTTTTCTGGCTTTAAAATTTTTTTGACTTCCTTGAAGGAAAACTGCGCACCCTTTTTTTCCTCGAGTTAAAATTAAAATATTTGAAAATTTCGCAAACTCCTTGATTAAGTTTAAGTTCTCCCCGAAGTCGTCTTCGCCGAGAAAGGCTATATTAATCTTGGGTAAAAATTTTTTATAATTTTGCCACAGGCAAAAAGAAACTCTTTTATTTTTATTTCTTTTTCTTAACCACCCCTGCAAGGTTGCTCCAATTAAAGAATTTTTAAATGAATATAAAATGCGTTCGTCGACTTCTTGAGCTATTGGAGCTATTTGAACAATCGAAGGATTTCGCCAATTTTTAGGTAAATATCTGGGAGTAATCCGGGAGGCGATTTGATATAAGAATTGAATTCTTTTACCATTTCTGTAGATATTTCGAAAGGTTGTGGTAACTGAAGAGGGAATTTGATCAATGTTGAATTCGCTTAAAATACCTTCATTATCCAAATCTGAGGCAAAACTAGTCAAGATATTTACATTTTTACCTAATTTTTTAGCAGTGAAACCAGAGTAAAAGGCACTACCTCCGACAGAAAAACCATTATCCTTTAAATCTTTGGCAAAGTGCCCGATGATAAGGAAATCTTTATTTTTCATATCGGAAAACTAGTTCTTCCCCCAAAATTTTTTCAATTTCCCGTAAATCCATTTTTTATTATTTTCTAATAAAATTTATACATCTTTCCTTTTCCATTCTTTAAAAAATCTATCTAAAAATTGTTCTACAAATTTATGCCTTTGAATAGCCATTTTCTTGGCAGTTTTTGTATTCAATCTATTCTTTAAAAGCAAAATTTTCTCATAAAAATGGTTTATCGCCGTCGTCTTAAAAGCTTTATATTCTTTAAATGATTTATGTAATTTTGGTTTAATATTTGGGTTGTAAATCTCTATTCCTCCGTAACCGCTCGAAGCAAACACTCTCGCAATTCCAATTGCACCCAATGCTTCTAATCTATCGGCATCTTGAACAATTTTTCCCTCTTTGGTTTTTATTTTGTTTTTTACACCCGCGCCTTTGAAGGAAACATTCTTTATAATATGGCAGACATGACTGATAATTTTTTTATCTACTCCAAATTCTGCCAGCCATTTTTTAGCTAAATTTATTTCTGAATCTTTTCTGCCATTAAATTTCCAATCTTCAACATCGTGCAGTAAAGCTGCTAATTCAATAGTAAACAAATCTCCGCCCTCTTTTTGGGCAATCCTTTTAGCTAATTTCCAGACTCTCCAAGCGTGCCACCAATCATGACCAGTGGCTTCTCCCCAGAGAGTTTTTTTAACATACTCTTTGGTTTTTTTAATGATCAATCCTTTATTCATAATTTGAAATTTGCTACTAAATAGCCGACGCCGAAAGGACCCTCGTAAGATAAAATTTCTGGTTGCCAGTCAATTCCAGATTCTTCAAGCATTCCTAAAAGAAAACAAAAAGAACGTAGGCCGCATTCGCCAGCACCAGGATACATTTCGTCTAATTTTAAAATTGTTTCGATGTCTTTTTTCTTTAAGGCCTCGATTAAATCTTTATCAAATTTTGGTCCATCGGGATGAAAACCGTAGGGACCATCCGCCCTCAAGCAGTGTGATAAATCTCCACTGGCTGTGAGGGCAATTTTCAATTTACAATTTTCAATTTTCAATTTGAAAAGTTTTTTACCTTCTTCAAAATAATATTCAGGCGATTCTAAACCTATTAAATAAGTTTCAATTTCTCCTTTGAAATCCTTTGCTAAAAAATAAAGAGGAACATTAAATCCCCAGTCGGGGTGAGGAGCCGAAATAATAATTGTGCTAGGCTTAGCTTCGCACAATTTCTTTCCCAACTTTTCTAAGGATTCAATTGTATTTTTAACCTGCGCTCTGTCTTCCGGAGAGCCAACCGAGGGTAAAATTATTGGCGGATGGGGAGAAATAACTGCAAAAACAATTGGCATAAAAAAATAAATAATTATTAATCAATAATTAAATTTAAATCTGCGCCGCATTTGGGGCATTTGCCAGATTTGTCATGGCGGTGGATGATATAATTTGTTCTGTCAATACATACAGTTTTGCATTTTGGGCAAAAAGTGTCTTCTGAAGGCAAGCCGGGAACATTGCCAGTATAAACATATTTTAAACCTGCCTCTTTGCCAATTTTCCAGGCCATTTCCAAGGTTTCAACCGGAGTATCGGGTATACATTGTAACTTCCAAGAAATTGCTCCAGAAAATTGAGAAATGTGCCAGGGAGTTTCGGGGCCGAGGGCTTCTTTAATAAATTTAGCAATATCTTTGAACATTTTTTCTGAATCGGAAAGGGTAGGAATAGCCAAAGTAGTTACCTCAACCCAAATCTTTTTTTTCTTCATTTGAATTAAAGTATCTAAAACTGGCTGAAGCCGGCCGCCACAATTTTTTTGATAAAATTCCTCGGTAAATCCTTTTAAATCAACATTGGCTGCGTCTAAATAGGGAGAAACTATTTCCAGAA
>CAYXSK010000038.1:0-3282 GCA_964466325.1 uncultured Candidatus Saccharibacteria bacterium
AAGATTTTAGAAACGGTGCCGGCAACCGGGGCCCTAATTTCTTTTTTAGAAAAATTTCTTTTTGGCAAAATGGTTTGAGCAACCGCAATTTTCTCTTTTTCTTCCCTTCCAAAAGAGAATTCTTTCTCCCCAACCTTTATTTTTGTTTGGTCTGCATCTTCTTCTAGAATCTCAACCTCGTATTCTTTGTCTTTAATTTTTAACTTCAGTTTCATATCATTCGAACATCTTTAATCTTTCGGCCATTAACCAATTAGAAGTGGCCTCTTTTTCTGCCTGCCCCGTAGGAAGCCGAAGGCTTTCCTTCGGGGATTTTTTAAGAGCTTGATAAATCTGGAAAATAATCTCGGCAATTTCTCTTTCTTCCATTTCTTTTTGTCTCAAAATTCTTCTGGCAGGGGGCTGAGGTGCCAGTTCCTCCAAAATTCCGCTTTTTTCAATGAAATTGGTGGTGAAATTGCCTTCTAAGAAATCTTTATTTTCTAAAAGAACCCTGAAAAAGGGAATAGTGGTAGGCACCCCCTCAATAACTAATTCTTCTAAGGCTCTTTTGAGAGTTGAGATGGCTTCTCCTCTGGTTTTTCCCCAAGAAATTACTTTCGCTAAAAGAGAGTCAAAATAGGGATAAATTTCCTGGCCTTCGTGTAAAAAGGTGTGTAAAAAAATTTCCTGGCCACCGGGTGAAATATACTTTTGGATTAGACCGGGGCTAGGTTGGAAATTTTTCTGGGGATCTTCGGCATTAATCCTGGCTTCAATTGCCCAACCATTGAGAATAATGCTCTCTTGAGAAAAGGGGATTTTCTCTCCTTGGCTAATTCTAATTTGCTGCTCGACAATATCTATTCCGGTTATTGCCTCGGTTACCGGATGCTCGACCTGGAGTCGGGGGTTAACTTCCAAAAAGTAAAAGTTTTTATCTTTGTCCATCAAAAACTCAACTGTTCCTGCACCTTGATATCTCAATTCTTTTGCTAATTTTATTGCCCAATTTCCCATTTCTTCTCGCGCTCTTTCATCAATTGAAGGAGAAGGGGCCTCTTCCAAAAGTTTCTGAAATCTTCTTTGGATAGTACATTCCCTTTCTCCTAGATGTAAAACTTTTTCTCTATCTCCTAAAATCTGAAATTCTATGTGTTTGGCTTCGGGGAGATATTTTTCGAGAAAAAATTCGGTATCAGAAAATGCCATGGACATTTGTCTTCTGATTCCTAAGGCAATTGTAAATACTTCACCAATTGAAATTTCTCCATTAATTGCCCTGATGCCAATTCCTCCTCCGCCCTTTCTTGATTTCAAAACAAAGGGCGGACGAATTTTAAGAGCCCATTTTTTTAAATCTTTTAAAGAATTAATTGACCCCTCACTCATTGGTAAAATTTTAATTCCAATTTTTCTGGCCAGTTTTTTTGCCTCAATTTTGTCCTCCAATTTTTTCAGAATGCCATAGTGGGGCCCAATAAATTTTATTCCTCTTTTTTCACAAAGTTTGGCAAAGAGCCAATTTTCAGCCAAGAATCCATAACCAGGATGAATTGCATCAACTCTGGCTGATTTCCCAATCTCTAAAATTCTTTTTATATCTAAATATCCTTGGGCTTCTTCCCTTTCTAAATAGTAAAATTCATCGGCCAAAGAAGTTTCAATGAAATTTGATTCTTCCCCCTTTTTGGGGCAAAGGGCAACTGTCCTAATTCCCATTTCTTTACAGGTTCGGATGATTCTCAAGGCTATCTCTCCTCGATTGGCAATTAAAATCTTTTTTATTGACATAATTTTTTTATCTCTTCCATGATTTGGATGGTAATTTTTTCTAAAATCTCTTTATATTCCTCTGAGTTTTCATCTAAATTTTGGGCTTCTTTAAATTCTTTTTCAAAAAATAGAGGTTTGCCGACATTAATTTTAACAATCCTTTTTATTTTCAGTTTGCCATGGGGAGGCAATAACTCAAAAGCTCCTCGGATACCGACTGGTAAAATAGGAACTCCGGTCTTCAAAAAAATTTTAGCCGTCCCAAATTTTCCTTCTTCAATTTCACCGGTAACTGACCTTCTGCCTTCAGGATAAATGATTAAAACGTCTCTCTTTTTTAAAACCTCAATGGCCTTTTTTACTACCTCTTCTCGGGAATTTTCCTCTTTTCTATTCAGGGAAATAACACCGGAAAGAAAATAAAGAGCAGCAATTAACCATCTCAATGGAATCTTAAATCCTTCAATTTGACCAATAAAATGGAATTTTCGGGGTACAGATAAATAAGCATCAAAGATTATATCCAAGTAACTGGTGTGATTGGAAACTAAAATGAAATTTCTCCTTGGAATAAATTCTTGACCCTTAATTTCTTTGATAAAAAGGATTTTTACTAAAGGAGCAAGAAAAATTTTACAAAACCAGGCAAGCAAAGGGTTCATTGGAGTTTTTCCAGTTCTTTCATAATTTCTTCAATTATTTCTTGGCAACTTTTAATTTCCCTAATCCCGCCAGCCGAAAGCCCGCAAAGAAGGGGAACCTGCTCAATGTTTCCAGCTGCCACCTTTGAACCGGCAAACTTATCAGCTTTTACCTCTTCGGGGAAAGGATTCTTCTCTTCAAGCTCTTTAATTTTTTTTGCCAATTCATTTTCGATTACCCGGACGGGATGGCCGGTAAACCTGGCGACGACGATAATATTTTCATCGGTTGCCGAAATCACCGCTTTTTTGTAGTTTTCGTGAACTTGACACTCCTTAGAAGCAATAAATCTTGTTCCCATTTGAACACCATCGGCACCAAGCAGAAAGGCAGCAGCAGCTGTTTTACCATCATAAATTCCGCCGGCAGCGATTAAGGGAATTTTATTTAACAATTTTTTTGCCTGGGGAATTAAGCAAAAAGTGGTATTTTCTCCAATGTGACCGCCGGATTCTAGCCCCTCAACTACCACAGCGTCTGCACCACTGTCTTCCATTTTTTTAGCTAATCTGGTCAAAGCAACAACCGGAATAATTTTAATCCCAGCTGCCTGTAAGTAGGGGAGAACAGGCAAGGGACTACCCCCACCAGTAAAGACAATCGGCACTTGATATTCAATGATTACTTTTATTAGTTCTGGAGCTCCGGGATTTTGCATCAAAATATTGACGCCAAAAGGTTTATCGGTCAAACTCCTGGTTTTTTTAATTTCTTCTTCCAGCCAAGATGGAGAAAAAAAACCAGAGCCAATCACGCCTAGTCCGCCAGCGTTGGAAACAGCTGAAACCAATTTTGATTCCGAAACCCCGGCCATGCCTCCCTGGA
>CAYXSK010000039.1:0-3235 GCA_964466325.1 uncultured Candidatus Saccharibacteria bacterium
GCCACAATTATCCAAAAAAGAGTCATAAAAATAAACTAAAAACTAAAAGCGAAAAGTGAAAAGTTAAACGACCTTTGATACTTAATTTTCGTTTTTCTTTATTTTTTTGTCAAGTTGGTAAATGTCGCCAGCTCCCATAATGACTACCACTTCCCCACCCCGAAGATTTTTCTTCAAATAATCTAAAACCTCATTCATTTTAAGATAAATCACCTTGTTTTTATTAATTTTTTTAACTAATTTTTCCGAAGAAACCTTCTTTCTCATTTCTGGCGTTTCTCTTCCGGCTACATCATAAATATCGGTGATAATTAACTTGTTTACCGGAGCTGTTCTGAAAGTTTTAACAAAATCATCGAACAAATAGTAAGTTCTCTGATATTGATGGGGTTGAAAAATGCACCAGATTTCCTTTTTAGGGTATTTCTCTCGAGCCGCTTTCAAGGTCACCCGAATTTCGGTCGGATGATGCCCATAATCATTAATAATTGTTAATTGTTTATTGTTAATTGTTAATTGTTTCGTCTCAAAGCGGCGCCAAGAACCTTTGTATTCCGAAAGTGCTTTAAAAGATATTTTATCAGGAATTTTTAAGGTCCTGGCAGTTGTTAACGCTGCTAAAGCATTATAAACATTATGTTCACCCGGAATCTTCAAAATTTTCTTTAGCTTTTTTGCCTCTTTCTGTTTGAGCCCATATGGAAAAAACGAATAACTGTCGGAGTCCCGATCTCCGATAATTTTTCTAGTGTTTTTATCATCTTTATTCGCCACTAAAATCCCACCTTTTGGCAAATGTCCAATATATTTTTTGAAAGTTTTAATAATATTTCCTAAATTTTTGTAGTAATCTAAATGGTCTTTTTCAATATTGGTTAAAACAATGATTTTTGGCCAATAATTTAAAAAAGAAGCCATATGTTCATCGGCTTCAATAACCAAATATTGGCTTTTACCCTGAGCTTGTCGAACGGGCTTCCCCACCCTACAATTACTGTCTCCAAATTCTTTCAGTTTTGTTCCAACAATCACTATTGGGTCTAAACCCGCTTTTACCAGTAATAACCCAATCATTGCCGTTGTCGTACTCTTCCCATGAGTTCCGGAAATTGCGATAGTAAAATATTTTTTCGTCAGTTCTCCTAGTACTTCAGGATAACTCAACACCCGAGGTTGGTTAATTAACCTCGGGTGTTGGATAACAGCTTTTAGTTCCGGATTTGATTTTTGAACCGCCGGGCTATAAACCACCAAATCTACATTTTTCGGCAGATTTTTAGCTTTATGTCTCCCAATAAGGAGCTTAGCTCCTTTTTCTCTCAGAGCGTCGGTAATTTCTGAGGCAACTAAATCCGAGCCAGTTACTTTGGCACCTTTTTCTAAATAATATTTAGCCAAAGCTGAAACACCAATGCCGCCAATGCCAATGAAATAGATTTTTAACTTTTTAGTGGGCATGATTCAAGTATTGTATATTCGGGTCCGCCACGTTTTAATTGGCTTTCCATTACTTCGATAGAATTTACTTCAAAACTTAAATTTATTTCTTCATTTATTTCCGGCCTTTCCTCAGGCTCAATTCCTCGGAATTCCCAAGCTTTAATTCGGCCCAAAGTAATATGAGGTGCATAAGGTCGACTCTCGGATTCCAAGCTTTTAATTGGGGAAGCTAAAAGAGAATTTTCTAAATCGTTTTGTAGTTTTCCCAATTCTTCTGATTTTTCTCCCTCTGCCCAGACCATTCTCGGAGGAAGTTTTTTTGGCGGACCATAAATTATTTTTTTCAAATTAATCGAAAATGACTCGTGTCTTTGAGTCGCTTCCCTCGTCAGTCTCAAAACCTCCAAAAGTTCTTCATCTGAAAGATAACCAAGAAACATCAAAGTAATGTGCAAATTCTCTTTTTTTGTCCAGCGACAAGGTAATTCCAGCCACTTAGCCTGATAATCTGTTAGTTTCTTTTTAATATCTTCTGGCAAATTAATGGCAATAAAAATTCGATGTCTCATATACCGAGTTCCCATTTATGGGAACGAAGGTGAAGAAGAGAGCAAAGCTCTCTTCGCCTATTATTATTTGGTCAATTATAAATTTTATCATATTTTAGGAATTCTCCAAGGATGATTTTGATATTTGATATTTTTATTTTATAATGATTTAAAACCGATTAAAACTAAAAAGAACAATAAATATGGAAGATCTTCTCAAAAAAATAAGTCAGAAGTTTAATTTTATAGAAAACCCTAGAATGAAATTTTTGGGAATTTTTTTAGCAATCGTTGGTTTCATTGGAGAAAATCCTCTTCGTGCAATAAGTCACTTTTTAGCTAATGGCCTGGTTTTCCTTATTGGAAATGATTTTTCTATTGCAGGAAGTATCGTAAACAAATGGTTTGCTACTTCCGCCCCTATAGCGCTGATTTATATTCCTGCAATAATAGCATTATGGCTAACACTCCGTGAAGGGATAAAAAGATTAGATTGGATATCTGTTCCTATCTTGATAGGGATTCTTATCAAGGGAGGAATATATGGAATTGTTAGTCTTTCCTATAAAACTAGTGAATTCTGGGAACTTACTCAACAAGGAGTGCCGGGATTTTTTCTTTGGTTTTTTATCATAATATTGATGATAAGTGGACTAGTAGGATTAATAAAATGGTTTATTGAAATGTTATGAGACTTCTCATTATCGCGAATAGACAATGAAAGAAGCTTATTTATATAAAAAATTGGAAGAAAAAAAGGTTCAATGTCAAAATTGTGCTCATTATTGCCGGATTTTACCTGGAAAAAGAGGGATTTGTGGCGTGAGAGAAAATATTGATGGAAAATTATTTGCTTTAAATTATGGTAAAGCCATTGCCTGCCATATTGACCCGATTGAGAAAAAACCATTTTTCCATTTTTTACCAGGAAGTCATTCCCTTTCCATTGCCACAGTCGGATGTAATTTTAGATGCTTGAATTGCCAAAATAGTGATATATCTCAAGGTTTTAAAGGAGTTAAAGAAATTCCTGGCGAAGATTTGCCACCAGAAGAGATTGTCAAAATTGCTTTGAAAAATAAATTGCCAAGCATTTCTTACACTTATACCTCCCCTACTGTTTTTTCAGAATATGCTCTGGATATAATGAAATTAGCGAAAAAGGAAGGCCTAAAAAATAATTGGGTGACTAATGGTTTCCTTTCAAAAGAGCTTCTGGAAATAGTTTCTCCCTATTTAGACGCAGC
>CAYXSK010000040.1:0-3191 GCA_964466325.1 uncultured Candidatus Saccharibacteria bacterium
TCTTTTTTTAATAATGCCTCTCTTTTTCAACTTTCTATTAAGTCGTTTTTGGTTTCGCCACCCTATACCCATTTTTTTATCTCTTATTTTTTATTATAGTTATGACCTTTTTATTATACCAAAAAACCACCTACTTGGCAATTTTTTTTCGTTGCTATGCTCCGGGGCTTGGATTCCCCGAAGGAAAGCCTTCGGCTTCCTACGGGGCAAGCGCACCAAGATTTTGCTGGAGGGCTAGGCTTCGAACCTAGATTTGATGCTCCAGAGGCATCTGTCCGACCAAATTAGACGACCCTCCAAAAAATTAAACTTTCAAGTATTTTCTAATAGCGAGGGCGCTGGAAATTATTCCCAGTAAAATCCCGCTAATGAGTTGAATGAGAAATAATATCCAGAGATTTTTAGCAAAGAGAGAAAAGAGATTAAAACCGGGAAAGAAAAATTCAATTCTGGGAGAGATAAACCAAGAGGTTATGCTAAAAATTAGAAGGCAAATTAGGGCAGCAAAAAAACCGGAAATTAACCCTTGGACTAAGAATGGTCCCCGAATAAACCAATTGCCTGCACCAACCAATCTCTGAATTTTAATTTCTTCCCTGGAATTGTAAATTGCCAATCTAATAGTGTTAAAAGTAACTAAAACCGCAACTACGACTAAGATTGCCGACAGTAAAATGCCAGCCTTATTAGCCATTGAGGTTAGAGAAAAAATCTTTTCGATTACCGGCTTTCTTTGATAATAATCGACTTTTTCAATCAAATTTTCAAACGAAGGATGTTCGAGAAATCTAGAAATTACACCATACTGGCTGGCTTCCCAGGCTTTGATATTTAAAGCAGCTAAAAATGGATTTTCTCCCACCTCTTCCAAAGACTCTATTAAAACCGGGTCTTCTCGGTGTCTTTCAGTAAAACTTTCCAAAGCTTGATTTTTAGAAATGTATTTAACCTCCATTATCTCCGGAAGTTTAGAAATCTCTTCTTTCACGTCTAAAATTTCTTCCTCTCTGGTTTCTTCTTTAAAGTAAACTGAGATGTCAGCTTTTTCTCTCAGGCTAGAAATTAAAAATTGGCTGATATCCTTTAAAAGAAAAAGGGAGGTGGCTAAAGCAATGGCAACGAGAATAATAAAAATGGTTGCCATCGACAACTCTCCGTCTCGGGTAAAATTTAGCCAAGCTGATTTAAAAACTCTTTTTAGTATAATAAACATTAGAAATTAGAAATTTATAAGATAAATCGGCCTTTTTCTTCATCTCTAATTACTCTTCCCTTTTCTAAGCTGATTACTCTCTTCCCCAGCGAATTGATTATTTCTTTATTGTGGGTAGCTAAAATTACGGTGGTTCCCATTTCCTGGATTTTTAATAAAAGCCGAATAATATCCAAAGCATGGTAAGGGTCAAGGTTGCCGGTAGGTTCATCAGCCAAAATAACTTGGGGCCGGTGAATTAAGGCCCGAGCAATGGCTACTCTTTGACGCTCTCCGCCCGAAAGTTCAGCTAAAAAATTATTAGCCCGGTCAGTCAGTCCAACAATTTCCAAGACGGCAGCTGCATCTCTAGCAATCTCCTCGTCGGAAGCCCCGATTGCCTCCATAACATAGGCAATGTTTTCATAGGCGGTCTTCTGAGATAAGAGTTTATAGTCTTGAAAAACTGCTCCAATTTTTCTCCTCAGTTGGGGAAGCTTGGCGGGTTTAATTTTATGAACATCGATTCCATCAAAAAAAATTTGACCCTGGGTTGGTTTTTCTTCGACTAAAAAAAGCTTTAATAAGGTGGTTTTCCCTGCTCCCGACCGGCCAACAATCGAAACAAACTCCTTTTCTTTAACTTCAAAAGAAACATTTTCTAAAGCCACTATGGGAGGATTTCCTTTACGACCCGGATAAATTTTAGTAATATTTTCAAACCTTATCATTATAATTTAATCTGGGCTTCAATAAATTGGTCTAAATTACCATCTAAAACCTCTTCGGTGTTCGATGTCTCAACGTTTGTCCTTAAATCCTTAACCATCTTATAAGGATGCAAAACATAGGAACGAATTTGATTTCCCCAGCTGGCTGAAATTTTTTCTCCTTTAATTTTTTTTAATTCTTTTTCAGTTTTTTCTTTTTCCAGCTGATAAAGTTTAGCAGTTAAAATTTTCATTGCTTTCTTTCTATTGTCACCCTGCAATCTTTCACTTTGACAGGCAACAACAATCCCGGTGGGTAAATGAGTAATTCTGACTGAAGTTTCTCTTTTATTAACGTATTGACCGCCGGGACCAGAAGCTCGGTAAAATTCAATTTTTAAATCTTCCGGTCGAATCGGAATTTCTTTTTCTTTAGCTTCTTCAATCTCTGGCAAAACCTCAACTAAGGCAAAAGAGGTGTGACGGAGTTGTTTTGCTGAAAAGGGAGAAATTCTGACTAAACGGTGAACTCCGGTTTCTTTTTCCAAAAATCCGTAAGCATAATTTCCCTTAACTTCTAAAATGGCTGACTTTGTTCCAATTCTACCTTCCGGTCCTCCGGGCTCGCCAAAAGATTGATGTAAAATCTGGGTTTGAAACCCTTTTCTCTGGCAATATCTTTCATACATCCTTAGTAACATTGTCGCCCAATCCTGGGCATCCTGACCTCCGGCTCCAGAAAAAATTGATAATATAGCATTTCCTCTATCATGTTCTCCTGGAAGAAAAATTCGTAGCTCAATTTTCCTTAAATCTTCCTCGGTTTTGATTGCCTCAAATTCGGAAACCTCTTGCTGGAGCTCTGATAACTCTTTAGTAACTTTTACCGCTTTCTCCTTGTCCTTCCAGAGATTTGGATTCTGCATTTCCTCCTCCAATTCTTTTATTCTCTCGCGTTTCTTAGCAATGTCAAAGACGGTCCTCCAAAAGGAGGAGTTTAGATTGTAAGTCCTCAGTTTTACTATTCGGGTCTATCATTTTAAAATATCTTACCACATTTCTCCCAAAAATAAAAGAGCCACCCGTCGGGCTTGAACCGACAACCTATCGCTTACGGAGCGATTGCTCTGCCATTGAGCTAGGGTGGCAAAGCGGCAGATGGGATTCGAACCCACGACCTTCTCCTTGGGAAGGAGACATTCTTCCACTGAACTACTGCCGCACTTTACTTTTTAGCCAGTCCCACCAATCTTGAGGATTCCAAAAACCTTTTTCTTCTTTTTTCGTTT
>CAYXSK010000041.1:0-3162 GCA_964466325.1 uncultured Candidatus Saccharibacteria bacterium
TCTTTTCGCACCTCTAGCCTCACGGCCGACGGCTGTTAGCCGCTACTTTTTTATCAAGCACATAAGATTTATGTGCTCGAGGAAGTTCGGACTTTCCTCCAAGCTCATAACAAGTTATAAGCTCAGCGATTGCCTTGCCTACTTGAGCAATTTAAATCTTAGCAAATTAAATTTTTTTTGTCAAGACAGACAGTATTTTTCAATCCTAAATTAATTTTTGAGTCCTGTCTTGAGAATCAAGAACTTCATTAACTAACCTGTCTGCTTCTTTATTTTTTTCTCGAGAAATTAATTTAAATTTCACTTTTTTAAAATCAATTTTTAAGTTCCAGATAGTGAGAAATAAAGATTGAATATTTGGTTCCAAAGTCTTGTATTCCCCATTTAATTGGCGGATTAATAATTCCGAATCTGACCTTACTTCAATTTCGGTCAGGGCCGCCAATTTTTTTCCAAAGAGAGCTTTGAATTTTTCGAGAGCAAAAATTACCGCTTTATATTCGGCTTCATTATTGGTCGTCTCTCCCAGAAAATTAGAATATTTTTTAATTATTTGACCTTTCTCGTTACAAAAAACAGCGCCAGTTGCCGCCGGCCCAGGATTACCCCGAGAACCACCGTCGGTATAAATAATAATCTTTTTCATAGATTTTCAATTAAGCAAGTTTTGAATTTCTCTAAGTTTTCGTTTTTGATTCGAAAGCCAGAAGCTAAAGGGTGGCCACCGTAAGTTAAAAGATATTTAGAACACTTTTTCATTAATGCCACGCTGTCTATTCCGGCCGGAACCCTCACTGTTCCCTGTGATTCGTCTTTAAGAATTTTGTAAATAAAAGTTGGTTTTTGATATCTCTGACAGATAATTGAGGCGACCGAACTGATTAGAGTAAAATCCCAAGTAGAATTTCCTTCAAAAATAATCGAGTGAGCTCCCTTAGTAATCCTTTCTTCAATTTCTCCAGTAATTTCTTCTATTTTTTGTTTTCTGATTTCGCTTTTCTCTATTAATCTACTAATAATCTTTTTTGATTCTTCCAAGTCTGGGCTGGTTAACAATCTAAAGCTAGCCGGAAAATTATTTTCAACATCCCTGACATTTAAAATAGAAATCATTTTGGAAACCTTTTGGTTTAAATTGGAATAGTGATTGAAAGCTTTTTCTTCAAAAATAGCTCTAATTCCCGGCCGCCAAGAATTCTCTAAAGATACTAGGCCTTGTTCAATCATTATTTTATTGTCCTGGGAGCGCGGCATCATATCAGCGATGGTGGCTAGGGCTACTAATTCTAAAAAATTTTGTTTTATATTTTCTGTCAGTTTCTTTTTTAAAAGAAGCTCGGAAAGTTTAAAGGCAATCCCCACCGTCGCCAGCTCTTTAAAAGGATATTTGTCGCCTTTTTGTTTTGGGTCAACAATGATTTCGGCTTCGGGTAACTTATCCAAAACTTCATGATGGTCAATAATGAGCACTTCAAAACCCAAGTTTTTAGCCATTTTCACCTCTTTGAAATTGCCAATCCCACAGTCCAAAGCAACCAATAATGCCGGGGCAAAGTTTTTTAGATGCGTTAAACCGGTTTCTGATATCCCATAACCTTCCATCTCTCGGTCGGGAAAATAAAGCTCTGAGATTTCGCCATCTAAATTTTTAATTGTCTCTTTCAAAATAATAACTGCTGCCACTCCATCTAAATCGGCATCTCCGTAGAGGATAATTCTTTCTCCCTTTTTTATTGCTTTCAAAATTCTCTCGGCCGTCTTTTTTAAATTTTTTATTTCTGCCATTTTTCTAAGGCTTCAATTCCTGGTAATTTTTCTTCAGCTAAAAATTCCAGAAGGGCACTCCCCCCTGTTGAAATATGATTGAATTTTTCAATGACCTTAGCCTTATTTAAAAATTCAATCGTATCCCCTCCCCCAACCACTGAAAAGGCCCGGCTTTTAATTATTGCCCGGGCAATCTCTCTTGTTCCTTTTTGATATTTTTTTTCCTCAATTTTTCCCAGGGGACCGGCCCAAAAAATTGTCTTTGCCATTTTAATCTTTTCTTTAAAATTTTCAATTGTCTTTTTATCCAAATCAAGAATTTGGCCATTCAAAACTGGGAAGATAATTTTTTCTAAATTCTTCATTGTCATTTCCTTTTCTCTAATTTCTTTGGCAACCAAGTTTCCCACCAAAATCCAATCTCCAATTTCTAAAAATTTTCCAATAACTTTGGCCTTATCTTTAACCTTGCTTCCGCCAATAATCACAATCAGGGGTCTTTCCGGATTTTTAATAATTTGTGATAAAATTTCTATTTCTTTTTCCAGCAAAAAACCGGCTCCCGAGGGTAAATATTTAGTTATTCCTACCACTGAGGCCTGAGATCTGTGGCAAACTGAAAAGGCCTCATTAATAAAAATATCACCAAGTTTAGCCAGATTTTTTGTAAAATTTTCCTCCCCTTCCTCTTCCTCTTGATGGAATCTCAAATTTTCCAAAAGTAAAATTTCTCCGGGTTCCATTTCTCTGACCCATTCTTCAACTTCTTTCCCAACACAATCTGGAGCTTTGGTCACTGAAAGATCCAAATATTCCATCAATTTCTCTTGAATAGGTGTTAACCTTAAGCCTTCAACCACTTTTCCCTCTGGTCTTCCTAAATGACTCATTAAAATTACTTTGGCTTCCTTTTTAATTAAATATTCAATTGTCGGAATAGTTTGTTTAATCCGAAAATCATCTAAAATCTCTCCTTGACCGGAGAGGGGGACATTAAAATCACATCTAACCAAAACTCTCTTATTCTTAAAATTAAAATCAGGCAGGGTTTTCATTTGGCTTGTTTTTTTAGGGCTTCTTCTAAGGTCTTTTTTAACTCTTCAACATTAACCTCTTTTCTTTTTATCGGTTCCCTTTCAGTTTTTGCTTTTTTTGATGGCGAAAAAGAAATAGGCTCTGTTTTTGCTGCCTCCTCTAAAGAAATAGTTGGCGCGGCTGTTTCTTTTATTGTCTCTTTGGTCGCCGGGGCTCTTTCTAGGGGCCCACCTTCGGTGGGAGGGCGGTGGGTGGGTTGTAGTCTGTTTTTCTTTAAACAAGATTTACAATAAATTGGTCTTTTTCCATCAGGAGGAAAGATGACCTTGGTCCACCTTCCACAAACAGCGCATTGAGCAT
>CAYXSK010000042.1:0-3063 GCA_964466325.1 uncultured Candidatus Saccharibacteria bacterium
CTGAAGAAAATTTTAATTTTAATTTTAATAATAATGTTTTTCTAATAGGTGATGCCCCTCGAGAGATAAAGGCGGGAAAAACAGCTAAAGTAAAAACTATTGGCGTTACGACCGGGATTTATTCAGAAGAACAATTAAAAAACGCTGGTGCCGATTTTGTCGTGGCGAATTTGAAAGACAAAAACAAAATCTTAGAAATAATATCAGAGTAATTTCTTATTAATGTTTTTGAAACTGCCAAATGAAGAAAAAATTTATTGGACGAAGCATTCGAAGGGGAAGATGCGGCAATATCGGCTTTCGGAAAAAAGAGTTCTGAGAATTTTAAGAAAGCCGGATAGAAAGGAAGAAGGGATTGCACCGGGGACCATTGCGGATATGCAAATTACTGGCACCAAAAAACATCCTACCGAAGCCTGGACAATGTACCAGATATTAAAGTCAAAAGTCAAAAGTCAAAGGTCAAAAATTAAGATTATTAGCGCTTGGAGATACCCCGGCCGCACCCCAATAGGCCAAAGACCAATTATCCCAGAAGACACCCTCGAAGAATTAGACAATCTTTTAAAAGAGTAATATAATTTAAAAAGATAAAACTATATGGCTTTGGCGACAAAAATTTTTGGCTGGGCATTGCTACTAGCCGGTGTTGTAGTAATCGGTTGGACTTTGTATTCCTCTTACAACATTTTTACTGGAAAGGCAGCCCTTCCTGACATTTTTGAAATACCAAAAGAGGAGGTTAAGGCACCGACAGCAAAAGGACAAATAACCGGAATTGAAGATATTCAAGCTCAGATGGAAAAGATGTTAAGCGAGCAATTAAAGGGGGTTATTCCTACTGATACCTTGCCCAAAATACTGAATTTGATTGTCTGGTCAATGCTGGCAGGTCTTTTAATCTTTGGCGGCAGCCAAATCGCCGGCCTCGGCATTAAATTAATAAAGGGGCGATGAGATAAATCTCATCTTCCGCTTCAATAAATTTCAGCCAATAATGGAAAACATTTTTTTGCAATGGTTGAGCTGGCATTTTTTTGATGTACCAAGGAGTATTTTGATAGCTTGGAAAAATTTTTTAAGGTTTAATTTGAACTACTTTTCTATTCCTTTGCTTCTGAAAACTCTTTTTTCTCCCTGGCGGAGATATCAATTTACTTACGGGAAGGGATTTGACATCGGAAGATATTTTACTGTCTTTTTTTCTAATTTAATTTTCCGGCTTTTAGGAGCAGTAATGAGAGGATTTTTAATAATTATTGGACTTTTAGTTGAAATTTTTATAATCTTTGCCGGATTTATGGTTTTTTTAGGATGGTTAATTTTGCCCATCCTTTTAATTTTCGGACTTTATCATGGCTTCAGAATTTTACTTTAATTTAAAAGAGGCGGCAATTTTTCAGACAGTGAAATGGGATAAATATCTTGGTTTAGCGGGCGCTCTAAAGAAATTCTTTCTGAGCCTATTTACCCTCCTCTTTATAATTTTCATCTATGGATTTTTAACTGATACCCTTCTTCCATCAGCTTTATCTGCGGCTTTTGGTCTCTCGGTAATATTTCTAACCTTATTTCTATCTTGCTGGGTTAAAGAGTCATTTTTAAATTTGAAATTGAAAAAGCCCAAGTTAAAAACAACTATTGATCAGGCACTTTCTCGGCCTGAAAAATACAATTTGGCCGAATTTTTAAGTTATGAAGTGGCTAAAGCAGTTTGGGAATCGAAAGATAATCCAACAAATCTCTTTTATAACCTTCTTTGCGACAACCCCGAACTAAATTTTATCTTTTCCCGAGTCCTTTTGAGTTTAAAAGAGATTAAGAAAATCTTAGAATCGCATGTCAAGGCTGTTGATGTTAAACATCAACAAACCTATTCGGAGGAATTCAAAAATACGATTTTGGAATCCTTGAAGATTGCTCAGAAAAAGGGTCACCAAAGAGCGGAGGTTGGGGACCTTCTCACGGCTTTAGCTAAATATGACCCAGTTTTTAAGAGAATTTTAATTGGTGCCAATCTTAAGGTCGAAGATATTGAGAATTTAACTTGGTGGTTAGAAGAATTGAAAGAGTGGATAGAGGAAAGAAAGAAATTCTGGGAATGGAAGAATTTGCTCAAAAAGGGTTCTTTAGCCAAAGAATGGACAGCCGGATATACTATCGCCCTTGATCAATTTTCAATCGATTTATCAGAAGTGGTAAAAAGACGGGGCTTTCCAGAGACAATTGGCCATCAAAAAGAAATTGAGCAAATGGAAAGAATTTTATCCCGAAGAGAAATTAATAATGTTTTAATTGTAGGGGAGCCAGGAAGCGGAAGAAAAAGCATGATTTTAGCCTTAGCCAAAAGAAGTCTCTTGGGAGAAAGCCTGCCCGAAGTAAATTATAAAAACGTTAAGCAGTTAGATTTACCGAGTTTACTCGCCCAAATCAAAGACCCTCAAGAGGTGGCAGGTATTTTAGATGGCATATTTAAAGAAGCGATGTCAGCTGGCAATATTATTTTGGTGATTGATGAGTTTCATAATTTTATTGGCGGAGCCGCTTTAAGACCCGGGGTGATTGATATTTCAGGAGTGCTGGCACCTTACTTACCCCATCCTCAATTTCAAATAGTGGCCATTACCACTTTCGAGGGTCTACATAAAAACATTGAACAAAATCCTTCTGTTTTAGCTCTGTTTGGAAAGGTAGAAGTGTCAGAAATTTCAGAAAGAGAAACCTTAATGCTTCTGGAAAATTTAGCCTTGCTTTTAGAATATAAATACAAAAAATTTATTTCCTATCCTAGCCTCCGAGATATTATTGTTTACTGCTCAAAGTATTTACCGGCAATTCCTTTTCCCGAAAAGGCAATGGATTTATTAGATACAGTTGTGGTTTATTTAGCTCAAACAAAAGAAAAAATCCTTTTACCAAAACATGTAGCTAAAATTGTTTCGGAAAAAACTCAGATTCCGGTGGGAGAAATTGAAGTCAAAGAAAGAGAAATTTTACTCAACTTAGAAAATTTAATCCATCAAAGAATCATCAATCAAGAAGAGGCGGTAAAAGAAGTTTCGG
>CAYXSK010000043.1:0-2995 GCA_964466325.1 uncultured Candidatus Saccharibacteria bacterium
AGGTCTTTCGCCAACCAACTTCTAAAATATTTTTTCCGGTAGAAAAACGAGTTATCAAATATCCGAAAGGAATAGAACCCAGAAGATAGGCTAAAAATAAAAACAGAATTGAATTAAACATCTATTCTTTTTTCTCTTTTGGAAGTTTCCAAAACCATTTTGGTTCTTCCCCCTTCAACATGGGAATAAACCTTGGCCACTGTTTAATAAAAATGGGGATAGCCATCAAAAAAGAAGCCCAAAAATACTTAGGCGCCAAAAAATAGGCAATGATTGGTAAAAAAATTGTTCCCATAAATTGACCTAAAAAGAGGTAACCTGAGACCAAAACATAAATAATACAAATGCTTCCCCAGGGCAATAATAACCACTGCCAATTTAAAACTGCCAAAATACCAATTAAGGAAGCTTGAGCTTTTCCACCTTGAAAATTTAAGAATATCGAAAAGCAATGACCTAAAACCGCTCCAAAAGCAGCTAAGGTTATCGCTAACAAAAGATTGTAACCCAAAAAAGATAACCATTGTGGTAGGAGAACTGCCAAAGCTCCTTTGCCAATATCAACTATGACTGTTAACCAGAAAAGACTGCCCCGGCCAGTGGCCCGAGAAACATTCATTGCTCCGACATTTCCCGTGCCGATCTTTCTGATATCTTGGCCAGTGATTTTTTTAACCACTAAATAAGCAGTTGGAAAAGACCCCAGCAAATAAGCAACAACGAAAATTATGATTAAATAGATATTAGACATTAAAGTGGTATGTTGCCGTGTTTTCTGGCGACCTTGGTTTCTCTTTTATTTAAAAGAGATTCCAAACATTTAATCAAGGTAGTCCTGGTGTCTTTGGGATGAATAATAAGGTCAACCTGACCCAATTTTGCTGCCTGGTAAGGATTGAGAAAATAGCTTCTTAATTCTTCGATTTTTTCTCTCTCCAATTTTTTTGGGTCCTGGCTTTGGGCTATTTCTTTTTTATAAATAATCTTTACTGCCTGCTCCGGTCCCATCACCGCAATCTGGCTAAATGGCCAGGCGATGACCACATCTTGGCCTAACTTTCGAGAGGCCAAAGCAATATAGGCTCCGCCAAAGGCCTTTCTTAAAATTAAGCTAATTTTAGGAACAGTGGCTTCGGCAAAGGCATAAAGAACTTTGGCTCCATGGCGAATGATTCCTCGATGTTCCTGGTCGGCCCCTGGCAGGTAACCCGGGGTATCAACTAAATTAATTAAAGGAATATTAAAGGCATCGCAAAATCTGACAAAGCGACTGACCTTATCTGAAGAATCTATATCAAGAGTACCGGCCATAAGTTTTGTTTGATTAGCAACAATACCCACCACATTACCAGCCAATCTACTAAACCCTACTATGGCATTTGTGGCAAACCCGGCTTGAACTTCAAAAAAAGAACCTTTATCAAAAATTTCTTCAATCACTTCTTTCATGTCATAACCCTTCTTTTCATCTTCGGGCACAATTTCTAATAATCTTTGATTTTCTCTCTCAAAAATTTCCGAGAATAACCCCTTTTGTTTTGGCGGATCTTCTAAATTATTTTGGGGCAAATAGGCAAGGAGTTTTTTTACTCCGGCAAAACAATCTCTTTCTGATTTAAAGACAAAGTGGCTGCACCCCGATTTTAAACCATGCACGGCTACTCCACCCAAATCTTCAAAAGAAATCTTTTCTCCAATAACAGCTTTAATTACTTCCGGCCCTGTTATATACATTTGAGAAATTCCTTCAACCATAAAAACAAAGTCGGATAAACCAGGAGCATAAGAAGCGCCACCGGCTGAAGGTCCAACTAAAACACTAATTTGAGGAATTACTCCCGAGGCCTTAACGAGCTCCCGGAAAATGGCGGCATAGCCATCTAAACTCGAAATTCCTTCCTGAATTCTTGCACCGCCAGAATCAATGATTCCGATGAACGGGCAGCCGGTTTTTTGGGCCAATTGATAAATCTTGACGATTTTTTGGCCTCCTATCTCACCCAAAGTCCCGCCAATCTTTGAAAAGTCTTGAGAATAAAGATAGACCTGCCGATTATTGACTTTACCAAAACCACAAATCACGGCATCGCCCGGGAATTTTTTTTGGTCTAAACCAAAATGAGTGAAACGAGTTTCCACAAAAGGGTCTAACTCCGAAAAACTATCAGGGTCAACTAATAACTCAATCCTTTCCCGGGCTGTCAGCTTCCCTTTTTGATGTTGTTTTTCAACCAATTCCGGTTTTTCCAGTTCTTGCCATTTTGAATTTAATTTTTCAATATCTTCTTTACGGCTCATGAAAATTAATCGCTGATAGTTGCTAATTGTTTTTTTAAACCTTGAATAATCTCTTTTAAAATTTTCTCATTATCAACTTCCTTGCCTAATTCTATTTTAAGCGATGTGGCGGTTTTCTCCAACTCTTTGGGAAATTTATCAATGTTAGTATTTAAACCAATACCAATGACCGATGATTTTACTTCTTTACCAACCCTTTCGACTCTGCTCAGGGTTGGTGCTGAACCTGTTGAAGCACCAATAACGCTCTCAGTTAAAATTCCGCAAACTTTTTTGCCGTTGATCCAGACGTCGTTTGGCAACTTAATGAAGGGCTCTAAATTGAAATTTTCTTTAATGGTCTTGGCGACAATGAAAGCAGCTAAAATAGTTAAGGTTTGTAAATCTTCAATTTTTGATTTCGGTAAAACAATTGAAAAATATAACCCGCCTTGAGGAGAAAACCAAAAAACTTTTTCTTTGCCGTAACCAGCTGTTTGTTTTTCAGCACTAATTACTGTCCAGGGAGCTATTTTTTTTCTGGATAGCGCTTTTGCCTTTTCGTTTGTGGAAGGAAGCTCTTTGAGATTTAGAATTTTCATGATTTTACTCTAATATTAGCAAAATATCATCGGCATAAACCTGTTGGTTTTCTTTAACCTCGATTTCTTTAACCCGACTATCATTTTCTGAAATTATTTCATTTTCCATTTTCATA
>CAYXSK010000044.1:0-2986 GCA_964466325.1 uncultured Candidatus Saccharibacteria bacterium
CCACAATTTTTTTTCCTCTTTTAGATTTGGGTATTTCATTGGTTCATTGTATCATATTTGACTTGCCTTTAAGAAAAAAGTAAAATGATTTAATTCTATGAAGTTTACTCATCTCCACGTTCATAGTCACTACTCCCTCTTAGATGGTTTGCCAAAAATTGATGAAATTTTAGATTATGTGAAGGAATTGGGTATGGATTCCTTAGCCATCACTGACCACGGCAACCTTTACGGAGCGGTGGAATTTTATAAAAAAGCAAAGGAAAGAGGGATAAAACCTATAATTGGAGCCGAGGTCTATCTGGCCCTTGAAAGAATGTACCAGGAGAGGCCGAATATTGATGACAAAAGATATCATTTAGTTTTACTGATAAAGAATGAACAAGGTTATAAAAATTTAGTTAAGCTTTTAACCAAAGCCCACCTGGAAGGTTTTTATTACAAACCCAGGGTTGATGAGGAATTGTTAACTCAATATTCTGAAGGTTTAATTGCTCTTTCGGCTTGTTTGACCGGAAAAATTCCCAAAATGATTTTGGCAAAAAAAATGGATACAGCTGAAAAAACCGCGAAGACCTACCAAGAAATCTTTGGCAAAGATAATTTTTATTTAGAAATCCAATACCACCCAAATTCTCCTGACCAAAAAGTTGCTAACAAAGGTTTAATTTCTCTATCAAAAAAATTGGGTATTCCTTTAGTGGCCACCAACGATGTCCATTATTTAAAACCCGAAGACGCCCAAGCTCAAGATATTTTAATGCTCATTAACACCGGCGCTGACCCAAATGACCCAGAAAGATTAAGTTTAAGAGAAGACGATTTCTCAATGAGAAGCCCAGAAAAAATGCTGGAAGATTTTAAAGATTTGCCGGAAGCAATTGAGAATACTCAAAAAATTACTGAACTCTGTAATTTCCAATTTGAATTAGGGAAAATCAAACTACCTTCCTTCGAAGTTCCTTCGGAAAAATCTCCCGATGAATATTTAGAAGAGCTTTGTTCTCTGGGATTAAAGAAAAGATATGGAGAACGCCCGCAAAAAGAAATCATCGATAGATTAAATTATGAGCTCTCGGTCATCAAGCAAACTGGTTTTTCTTCTTATTTTTTAATTGTCCAGGATTTTGTTAACTGGGCCAAGGAAAATCGGATTGTTGTTGGCCCAGGCAGGGGTTCGGTGGCGGGCTCTTTGGTGGCTTATGTTTTGAATATCACCAATGTTGACCCATTAAAATACGAACTTTTATTTGAAAGATTTTTAAACCCTGGGAGGGCAGCCGGGCTCCCTGATATTGATTTGGATTTTACGGATAGGCGACGAAACGAAGTGATAGATTATGTGGCTCAAAAATACGGCCGAGATAAAGTGGCTCAGATTATTACTTTTGGAACAATGGCTTCAAGAGCGGTAGTTAGAGATGTAGGAAGAGCCTTAAATTACACTTATAGTTACTGCGACCAGATTGCCAAAATGATCCCTTTTGGACTAACTTTGGACCAAACCTTAGCTAGTGTTGAGGAATTTCGCCAGGCCTATCTAAGTGACCTTCAAGCCAAAAAATTAATTGACTTCGCTAAGAAATTAGAGGGTTGCGCTCGCCACGCTTCGACCCATGCCTGCGGTGTGGTGATTTCAGCCACGCCCTTAGATGAAATTGTGCCTCTCCAACATCCCACCCAAGACGAAACAGCTATTGTTACCCAGTATGAAATGCATACTATCGAAGATTTAGGTCTTTTAAAAATGGATTTCCTGGGATTAAAAAACTTAACCATTATCGAAGACACCCTGGCTCGTATTTATAAAGTTCAGGGTAAAAAAATTGATATTGAAGTGCTTCCTTTGGACGATAAAGAAACTTATAAATTATTACAAAAAGGAGATTGTATAGGTCTCTTCCAATTGGAATCAGAAGGGATGCGGGGATATTTAAAACAATTAAAGCCAACGGAATTGGAAGACATTATTGCCATGGTGGCCTTGTATCGACCGGGTCCCATGGCTTTAATACCTGAATACATTGCCGGAAAACACAAGAAAAAGAAAATTGAATATCTGCATCCAAAATTAAAACTAATTTTAGAAAAAACTTACGGAATAATTTTGTATCAGGAGCAGGTGATGAGAATTGCCCAGGAATTAGCAGGATTTACTTTATCTGAAGCAGATGTTTTAAGGAAAGCCATCGGCAAAAAAATTAGAAAACTCCTAATAGCCCAGAAAGAAAAATTTATTGAAGGCTGTAAAAAAAATGGAATAAAAGAAGATGTCTCCCAAAAAATCTGGCACTGGATTGAACCCTTTGCCCGTTACAGCTTCAACCGGAGTCATAGTGCTGCTTACGCTATGATTGCCTACCAAACCGCCTACTTAAAAGCCCATTTCCCGGTAGAATTTATGGCTTCCCTTTTAACTTCGGAAAAAGCTGATGTCGAAAGAATTGGCTTTTTAATCGGAGAATGTAAAAAAATGGGAATTGAAGTTTTACCTCCCGATATTAATGAAAGTTTGGAGAACTTTACCGTTGTTTCCCCAAAACAGATTCGCTTCGGGCTCTTAGCCATTAAAAATGTGGGGTATAATATTGTGGAAACAATTGTTAAAGAAAGAAAGGCTTCAGGTATCTATCGTTCCATTCTCGATTTTGTTGGTCGAATTAATTCCCGCGATTTGAATAAAAAATCTTTAGAGAGTTTAATAAAGGCTGGTGTTTTTGACAGATTAGCCGAAAGAAATCAACTTTTATCTAACTTAGAAAAATTATTAGAGTCGGCCCGAGAGACCCAAAGAGTCAAAGCTAATGGTCAAAGAGGACTTTTTGACGGAACGACCCAAAACATTGAGATCCAGCTTTCTCCAACCAGTCCAGCTTCGAGAACTGAAAAATTGAGTTGGGAAAAGGAATTATTGGGCCTCTTCGTTACCTCCCACCCCCTGGAAGATTTTAAAAAAGTTTTAGAAAAGAAATCTTTGGCTATTTCC
>CAYXSK010000045.1:0-2937 GCA_964466325.1 uncultured Candidatus Saccharibacteria bacterium
ACACCGTATTTGGCGGTTGCCTCCCAGAGAGGATCTAAAACCGGACTGTCCCATTCAAAGTCTTTGGTAATGGAAACAGTGGGGATGGGAAAAGTCATCGGCCTTCCTTTGGCATCGCCTTCCATTAATCCTTCGTAAAAAGTTCGGTTAAATATATTCATCTCTTCTTGAAATTCGCCATAGGTTTCTTTTTGAGGTTTACCGCCAATAATCACTGGCTGCTTAGCTAAAAATTCCGGCGGTTTAATATCAATAGTTACATTTAAAAAAGGAGTATTATGAAATATTAAAAGTCCTGTCCCTCCGGTAAAATTTTCCTGAGATAAATCAACTGAAATATCATATTCGTATTCTTTATCATATTTAACTTTTTCTTTTCCCAAACAAACCCTTGCCTCGAAATTCCCCACTTTGTATTGTTTTTTCCCATAGTAACTTTTCTCTTTAAAAATTCGAGTTATTAATTTATCTCTCCAATTTTTATTTTTCTTGGAGGTCTTCTCGGTATAAACACTAAATCTAATGTCGTTTTGGGCCAAAAGCAGACTTAAACTTAAAGAGAGTTTTCTTGAAGATGTCGAAATATCCCAATGATTTTCATATTCAGTAGCCTCGCCCTTTAATAAGCTTTCAATAAATAATTTTTGGAGAGATTTTGAGAGGTCAAAGATATACCAAGGAATAATTTTGTTAAAGGATAAAGTACCAGAGCTCAACCCGATAATTTCAGATAATAATCCTTTACCGGCAATTTTATAAACAGGTTGGACTTCGTTTCCTTTTTCTGAATATCCTTTCCCTCGTTCAACGCTTCCCAACGAATTTAATTTCTTCAAAATATCGATAATTTCTTTTTTATTTTTAAGATTGCTTTGTGAGATATAGATAGGAGTAGAAAGTCCCTTATGGCCCTCACCAGCATACCAAGCACAAAGCTTAACAAAGTTTTCTAAAATCTCACTCTTTAAAATTCTTGGGCACCAAATATTACTATTTTTCAATCTGAATTGAACATCCTTTAAGCCTTCTCCAAACTTTCGCCATATATCATATCTAATTGATTTTCTGGCTAGCCAATCTCGCCAAACTCCTTTATCTCTTATTCCAAAATCAATATAAAATGGATGAAATGCCTGATATTGATTTAAAATATTTTCTCGAATCTTAGATAAGGTATGGGTAGGATTAATTTTGACGAAAACATTTCTTTGAAGTTGAGGAAATTCATCAATCAATTCAACTAAGTCTATCTCTTCTTTATTCTCTTCATTTTCCACTTTACTTAAAGCGAGAAGATGATTTTTAGGATTTAATTGACGATAATCAAAAGCGATTTTCACGTCAGAGGCAGAAATCGGTTTAGGATTGAATTTACCGTTAAATTTTTCAAAAGCAAATAAGGAATGGGCTGGGGAAACTAAGGCCTCTCCTCTATTAGTTCTAATTCTTAAAAATTGAGTGTTTTTAGGAACCTTATGTCTAACAAATGCTTTCACTTTCGCCCAAACCGCCTTTCCCTGAGAATCGAAGGAAAGCGTATAATAATCATCGTAGTTTTGAATAGCATAACTTTGGGGATGTTCTTCAAGAATTCTATGAGAATTTTTTTCAAATTCTTCATCAATTAATTTTCCAATTTCAACAAATTTTATTTTGTTTTTATCTTTAATTACTACTAACTCATCCCAAGCCAAGCTTTGAAAGCCGACCCGAGTGGGCACCATGCAGTTATATAAAAATTCTTGCATGGCTTGTTTCACCTGAGGATAATTTAAATTATCGTATCTGATAAAAGGAGCTAAAAGTGTATCAAAATTGGAAACCGCATTCGCTCCCGCACTTTCTCCTTGAAGTGTAAACAAAAAATTTACCAATTGGCCTAAAGCCGTTCTAAAATGTTTGGCTGGCCTGGATTCTATTTTTGAAGGAACCCCGCCAAATCCTCGCAATAATAAATCATAGAGGTCCCAACCTTCGCAGTAGGGTGCTAAGGTCTCCAAATTGTGGATATGAAAATCTTCATTGGCTGCCGCCTCTCTGATTTCTTTTGGATAAATTTTGTTTAACCAATATTTTTTCGCAATGGTTGAAATAGAATATTGGTTTAATCCTTGCAAAGAATAAGTCATATTAGCATTTTCATGAACTTGCCAATCCAATTCCTGCAAATATCTATCAACTATTTCGGTTGACTCATCAACGACGGCAACGGCTTCCCTGATTCGCCTTCTCTGTTCCCGGTATAAAATATAGGCCTTGGCAGTTTCAACCAAACCTTCCAAAATCAAAACCTCTTCAACAATATCTTGAATTTGCTCAACATGAGGGATTTCTTCTTTTTTGAAGCGGCGATTTAAAATCTGGACTACTTTATCAGAAAGTTTCTTTGCCCTCTTTCCATCACCCTGATTGGTGGCAGTTAGGGCTTTAAAAATGGCATCTGAAATTCTGGTCTGATCAAAATCAACAATTGTCCCATCTCTTTTTTGAACTTTGGTGAGTTTATTTTCCATAAATTACTTCATTTTACTCCGACAAAAAAACTGGGTCAAATCCCAGTCAACCTTCTTAAAAAACAGGTTTATCCACAGGAGTATTTCTTAGAATCCAGTGGCAATTAAGGTTACTTTTATCTCGCCTTTCCCTAATTTTTCGTCTTGGATTGCTCCAAAAATCACCTTTGCCTCAGAGTTAATTTCCTGGGTAATAATTTCACCTATTTGGTTGATTTCTGATAGAGAAATATCTTTACCTCCAGAAACATTAAACAAAACTCCTTTTGCTCCTTTAGGAGAAATGCCCAGTAAAGGAGAATCGAGAGCCGATTTTGCTGCCATCTCTGCTCGCTTTTCACCTTTAGCTAAACCTAAACTAAAAAGAGCAGTTCCAGAATTTTTCATAATCGTCCTCACATCAGCAAAGTCAACGTTGATAATC
>CAYXSK010000046.1:0-2821 GCA_964466325.1 uncultured Candidatus Saccharibacteria bacterium
ATTGAAGGTTGAGTCAAAGAGGACTTCGTCCTCTTTTCCACCTTCGCTCCGTTAGCACGGAGTTCGGTAAATGAATTGAAGATTCATTGAAAGGTGATATAATAAAAAAACATGCTTAAGTTCTACAATACACTATCGCGAAAAAAGGAGGTTTTCTTGCCCCGTAGCATCTCGAAGAGATTGCTTCGGGGTAGGCCCTGGGAGATAAACTGGTATCAATTAAGAGAGAGTGAAATTTTAGGCTTAAAAGGAAATCTTCTACGAGAACTGGTAAATTTAGGTATAAAGAAAGCAGGCAGCCTAAATCGGTTATCTAAATCAATTGGGATGAGCAATGGTCAATTGTGGTTTGATTTAAATAAGCCGCCTAAATTAGTTTCGGTAAGGAAGCTTAAGAGACTAGCTCTCTTCATTGGAATAAAATACGATTACTTCAATAATAAAATCTCCGAAATTAGAAAGGGTAAGGTCGCTTCAATTAAAAATCCGAAATTCCCTTTTAATTTAGCCACAAAAGAAGGTGCAGCTATTCTTGGGAATATAGTTTCTGATGGCTGTATTTATATTGATAAAAAAGCTAGAAATGTAATGAGAACTAAATACGCAGCTGGTACAAAGGAAGAACTTGAAAAATTTATAGATAACATAAATAAAATTTTTGGGAAAGTTTATTTTCAAAAAGAAGAAATGCGAAATAGTGTATATTTAAAAATAGGATCTTCCATAATTGCCGAAGGTTTATGCAAAGTTGGTGCACCAATAGGAAACAAAGCCAAGATCGATCCTGAAATTCCTTGGTTGATAAAAAAAAGTCCAGAAGAGTTAAAGAAAGCATATCTAAGGGCGATTTTTGATGACGAAGGTTGTATTGCTGGAAAAGAACTAAATTTTTATATTAATTGCTCAAAGAAAAAAAGATACGATCTTTACATTACCTTCTCTAGATCAATTCATATCAATAAATATCTTAATGAAACTCAAAAAAGGTTATTAAAGAAAATAGAACCTTATATGAAGGAAAGACAATTCCCGACTGGCCATAAGATAAAATCAATCGAGATAAGAAAAGCTATTAAGATATTAAAAACAGCCAAAGAAAATATACACTCCATTAAAAATTTCCTCTTAGAAATCCAACCCAAGCTTTTAAGAAATGAGGCAGAATTACTTACCTCACTAGGTATTCAAAATAGAATACGAAATTCTAGGTTGGATCTGACAGGTAATGGGACTTATAGCGTTGTTAGCGAGTTGAGAATTCAAAGAAGAAAAAATGTACTAAATTTTTATAGAAAAATTAATTTCGGTCTATCCAATAAAAAAGAGCGACTTAAAACACTTTTATTAGATAAAAAGTGGATCTAAAATGGCCCTCAAACTATACAATACTTTAACTAGGAGAAAAGAAACCTTTAAACCGTTTAAAAAAAGGAGGATCAATATGTTCGTTTGTGGAATAACGAGTTACGACCTTTCTCATATCGGGCATGCCAGGACTTATATTGTTTTTGATATGATTGCAAAATATCTAAGAGAAAAAGGATATAATGTTTTTTATCTTCAGAATATTACTGATATCGATGACAAAATTATTCAAAGGGCAAAAGAAAAGAAGATTTCCCTTCAAAAACTGGCCAGAGATTTTGAAAAGGAATATTTGGAAGATATGAAAAGTTTAAAAATAGACAGCGTGACGAAATATGCCCGAGCAACAGACCATATTAAAGAAATTACTAACCAAGTAAAGCGACTCTTGAAAAAAGGCTATGCTTATAAAATAGAAGATGGAATTTATTATGACATTTCAAAATTCAAAGATTACGGGAAGTTATCTCGGCGGACAGTTTTGCAGGCAGAAGATGCGGTTTCTCGGATAGATGAAAGTAAAGAAAAAAGAAACAAAGGAGATTTTTGTTTATGGAAATTCTCTAAGCCCGGCGAACCAAAATGGCCCTTCGACAAGGACGTTCGGCTGAGCTCAGTCGAAGCCCTCAGGGTAAAGGACGGTAGGCCTGGTTGGCATATTGAAGATACAGCGATTACTGAAAAATATTTTGGACCCCAATATGACATTCATGGTGGGGCCAGAGATTTGATTTTTCCCCATCATGAAGCAGAAATTGCCCAGATGGAAGCAATATCTGGAAAGAAGCCCTTGGTTAAATATTGGATTCATTCAGGATTTCTGACCGTAAAGGGTCAGAAAATGGCAAAATCCTTAGGTAACTTCGTTACTATCCGTGATTTTTTAGAAAATAATTCAGCTCGAATTCTTCGCCTTTTTGTGATTAAAACTCACTATCGCTCCCCTATTGATTATGATGAAAAAGCGATTTTACAAACGAAAAGAGAGCTAGAGAGAATTGATGAATTTGTAGAAAAGCTCCAAACTACAAATTCCAAATTACAAACAAATTACAAATGGGGCCCAAGCGAAGCTTGGGAGGGTGGAGGGCGGGTTGGAGTCCAAATTACAAATTATGAGAAAAATTTTGAAAAGGCGATGGAGGATGATTTTAATACGCCAAAGGCGATTGCTGTGATTTTTGATTTAATTAATAAAGGGAATTCTTTAATCGCTCAAAATAAATTAACCCAAACTGATGCTGAAAATATTTTGAAGTTTTTGAGAGAAATTGATAGAATTTTTAACTTTATCTTCTGGAAAAGACCAAAAGAAAAAATCCCTGAAGAGATTTTAAAATTAGTTAAAGAAAGAGAAAAATGTCGTCAGAAAGGTCTTTGGCAGAAAGCTGATGAAATTAGAAGAAAAATTAAAGAATTGGGCTACTGGATAGAAGACACCAAAGAAGGCCCAAAA
>CAYXSK010000047.1:0-2799 GCA_964466325.1 uncultured Candidatus Saccharibacteria bacterium
AGGCAAAAAAAACTAAACCCAAAAAAGCGAAAACCAGGGTTTCAAAAAAACCTAAAAAACCGGAAATGACAGCTCCGGCTGAAGTTGAAGCCCCGAAGGAAAGCCTTCGGCTTCCTACGGGGCAAGAAAAAAAAGAAGAGGAAAGAGTCAGGAAAAGCGCTCTTCAAATAAAAAAAGACGCCGAAGAAGAAGAGGCAGAAATGCTGGCCCGGGAGGAATTTTGGGAAACTCCGGCCTTTTTGAGAAGGAGAAGATTTTTTAGAATTCAATAATTGTCCCCTTAAATTTTTTGCCCAAGAGCAATTTCTCAAAATTTTTGATTTCCGTGCCCTTGATAATAAAAACACGGATTTTTAATTTTTCAGCTAATTTGGCAGCCACCGGGTCAAAGGGAGTAGATAATCCAGGCGACCATTTTGAGCCGACTATTCTTCTGAAATCTGACCAGGAAATTTCCTTAAAGGCCCTGGCATTTTGGTAAATATCTGGATCTTTATCGTAGACAAAGGGAACATCCCCAGCATTAACGATTTCCTTTATTTTGAACCTTCTGGCTAATAAAACGGCAATATAGTCAGTTGAATGGCCGGGTCGCCAGCCAGAAGCAATTAACAATCGCCAATTATTCTTGATTGGTTTTTTTGGTTCATCTAAAATTACCGGATAGGCCACCTTTCTAAAAATTGTTCTCAGTAAATGGGCATTGAGTCGGGTGGTGTGAATTCCCAGCCAGTCCCTATCCTCATTGGGGAGTTTGGCAATTTTTGAGGCGGCTGATTGATAAAGGCGACAAGTTTTTCCTCCGCCGACAATGATGATAAATTTAAATCCTTTTTTAAGAAACTTTAAAATTAATCTTCTAAATTTTTTTAAAAAATTGATATTAATTTTCCCAACCCGAGAAGAAATTATTGAACCTCCCAAACTAATAACAATTGTTTTTGAGTTCCCCATCTAATTAATTTTATTGATTTTAACATAGAATAGATTGTGCTACAATTAATTAATAGCACCTTGTTTTTACCAGCGCATTAAAAACTTCATAGGAGGTTAAAGTGGCAGAAGAGAGACTTAGCACAATAGTGATGAGGCAGCTTGAAGAAATTCTGGAGAAAAAAGCAATTCAGAATGAATTTGAAACAATGGTTAACTTTTTAAAACTGAGAAATGTTTTCCGAGGCCTAGAGGCAATGGGTTTGGATTATCTTTTCAAGAAAAAATTAATCTCAGTAGCTGAGCTTTTAGGCTGGAAGATGTTTTTAGAAGAGGAATTCAGGTCTTCTGAAGAAGCGGAAAGAGAAGATATTTTCTTGGGTATAGTTCTAAAAACACTTTATGAAGAGCGGAAGAAAAAACAATAAAGGAGGGAGAAGATGGGAAGACCGTATCGCTATCTGATTGAAGAACCACTTCGAGATGGAGGCATACCTCTTCGAGATGGAAGACTGGAATATCTTGAAGAATACGATTTGATTAGAGCTCGGGAAAAAGTATTGCTAACCTATCCTCAGAAAAAGAAAAAGAGAGTTAAAAAAGAAGGGAAAGTAGTAGAAGAATATTGGCAAGATTATGAAGAGAGATTCGAATTTGAGCCAGGCATCGTTTATCACTTTACCTGGAAAAATGGAGCTGAATGGGAAAATGAAGAGTGGCAAAATTGGCCGGAAGAAAAGCTCAGAGAGCGATGGATTTTCCGAAAAAATAGCAGGTTCTCTGTCGAAAAGATAGAGAGGATAAAAGATCTTGATGCCGCCATTCGCCAGAGCCTGGAACATAAAATAACTCGTCTGATTGGCACGGTAATAAAAATTAACAATAAAGAAAAGTTCTTTTTGCCTGGCGAGGCTAAGAGAATGGCCGATTTGTCAAAAAGACTGGATGAGAAAGGCATTGAATATAAAAGGGCAATCGAGACTCAAGAAGTTACTTCTGAGCTCACTGCTAAAACCATCGAAGAGTTTACTCGCTATCGAGAAATGCTAGAGCGAGTAAGAAGCGGACCTAAATTAACGACTCGCCAAGAAATTGACCGAGGTATTCAGGCCAAGCCATTGGAAGTACCAATCTTTACTTCCAGAGCTAGTGCTGCTGCCTGGGAAAGGGTGGTCCAAATTTTGGACATGGTTATTAACATCGTCAAAGAAGGCGAAAAAAGAATGAAATGTAGAGATGTGTTGGTGAGGAAGGCCATTGAGGTTTATACAAAGTTAGCTGAAACATGGTTAGAGATTGAGGAAAATCTCCAACTGGCTCGGCTTCCAGTTCTGGGTGGCGGAGTTGATGGGGCTCGGATTTATCTTACCGAGGCAAAAGAGGCTTCCTTTAAACCCTATTTTGATAGAATTCGAGACCCGGCTTTTCAGAGGTTAAGAAATGTTCCAAAGCACGCTCAGGAGAGAGATGCAAGAGCAGTCCAGCATTCGATTGAAAATGCCCTCTCAAAATTAGTTGCCATCGTTAAGTACGAAAAAGTTCCAAAAGCTGAACTTTTGAGAAAGAAAGAACTCTTTATCAAAAAAGGCTTACCTTTTCCGTTTATTTAAGGAAAGGCTTCAAAGTCTGGGGGCTAGAAATAGCCTCCTTATTTATTTTTTGCCTTTATGCTAAAATATTGTAAAGGTCATCATAATTGTTAATTTAAATTTTTAAAAAATATGAAAGAAGTAACAAAAAATATTTTAAAAGATATTTATAAAAAGAGGTCGAGGGATGTGAAAAAATATGATTTCGGGCTCTTATTGGTTATCGGAGGCTCGGAATTTTATTCGGGTTCTCCGGCTCTTTCAGCTATGGCTGCCT
>CAYXSK010000048.1:0-2557 GCA_964466325.1 uncultured Candidatus Saccharibacteria bacterium
TATGGGGCAAGAAGTTTGGCTAATCGAGCAATCAGCTCTAAATGGGCAGAAAAAAGAGGATTAAAAGAAAAATTGACAAAACAAGCTGCTACTCCCTACCCTGGTAAAACTGTTTTAGGGAAAGCCGCATGGAGTCTTGGCACCCTTGGTGCTGCTCCAACTTATTGGGCATTAAGACGGGGTATTGGAGAAGCCACTTTAAGAATGACCGAAGCCGGCAGAAAAGATGTGGGCACAGCTCAAGATAAATACAAAGGCACAACTGCTGCCTCCAAAACGGCGGCTATGCGGGATGTAAGGTTGGGTTCGTCGCACCGAATAGCCGCCTTAACACAAGCTATAGAAGAAAAACAAATTGATGATATCAAAAAATTAGGCATTAGCAATGAAGAAATAACCAATATTGGAAAAGCGGCTTTAAGGGTTCACCCCGACGCATTTAAAAAGATTCGTAATGCCTTTCCGCATTTAGCTGAACAAATGGGTAAAGGATTTTCTTCGACCACTCAAGAACAGGCGGGTTTAACTTTCAAGAATGTTGCTGAAAGAAATCAGTATAAAGATTCTATAGCGACAAAAATAACCGCTAAACTAAAGCCGGCTGATATTCCAGGAATGGATGAAAGTAGTTTATACACAAATGAGGCCAGAAGAGCCGTTCATAATTTCTGGACAGGGTCTCACGTTAGCGCGGCCGGCCAAGCTTTTGGGAAAAAATTTATTGATGATTTCCAAGGAGTAGCTGATAAATTAGGGAAAGGTTGGTATGAAAAAAATAATTCCGGATTGGGCACATACCTTACAAGTTCAACTGCCAGAGGTTTAGGAATAGGCTTTGAAGAAAAAAAGCCCTAATTTTAGGTTTCTTTTTAAAACAAAAAGGATGCCGTAAAATAGATTCCAGCATCCTTTTAGAGAAAAATTTATTTCTTTTCCTCTTTTTCAATTTCTTCCAGAACTTCTTCAAGATCTGGAATTTTTTCTTTTTTTTCTGCGTCTTTTTTTGTTTCTTTTCCTACCGTCGCTCCCATCGGCATTCGTTGCCAAACAGCCAAGACGTTAAGCAGTAACCTTTCGAGTCCTTCAGCTCCATCAACTCTGACGTCAAGATAGCTCCTGCCCTCAATACCGAGCTTTCGCACAACAAGGTCCTTGGCGAGATCCAAAAATTCTTTCTTGAGCTCAGGCTGCGACTCAATTTCTTTTTGAATATCCTCGGCTTTTTTACCTCGGGCACGCGCCATCATTTCAATTACCGTGCCAATGGCCTCTATCGCCCTCTTTTCTGCTTCCCTTTTCGCCGCCTCTGCTTTGAGAAATTCTTCCTGGGGCAAGCTTAAAAGTCTTGCCAGCTTATCAGGAAGGTCAATAAGAGTAATAGCGACATAAATATCCTCTGGTTTAAACCCAGCCAAAATAAACGGGCTTCCTTCCTCGGTAAATCGCAATCTCATTTCTAAGGCAATATGTTCGCGGTTTTCAATAACAGCGCGCCAGGGCATCTTGCTCAAAACATCCCTTAAACAACCCACCACAAAATCATGGTAGTGTTTTTTGAGGCTTTGTTCGTCTTTAGCTCCTCCAATAATGATTAGCGCTTTTTCCAAATTCTCTTTCTTGTTGGGATATCTTAAATAAACCGTTACCCCCACCTTGTCAATTTCAATGGACTCACACTTTTCGCTTTCATCTTCAGGTTTTTCTTTTTTGATTTCTTCCAATCTTTCTTCAGCCGCTCGGAGTTCTTCTTCAATCTTCTTTTTTTCTGGCGACACCTTTTCTTTTTTACTTTTTTCTTTCAGGTTTTCAATTTTTTGGATCTGCTGATAGTACCATCCTTTCCGCGTAATAGGTTGCAAGGCCTCGTATTCTAATCTCAATTGCGTAGTCGGGAACCTTACCACCTGGCCTAATGGCCTTGGCGGACCAAAACACGGACCACTTTTTATTTCTACTCTTACTATTTTCCCCAAAAAAGTGAATACTCCCATTTCGGTAGGACCGATTACCCATAGCGACAATAATAGTATTGTGGCTATTACTCCTAAAACAATCAATAGAACTATCCATTCCATTTTCCTTCACCTCCTGTTTTGGATTTAAGTTTTTTGAATTACACAAACTTCTTCAGTTATTTTTCTTTCTTGGCCATCGATCGCAGTCTGAACGATTTTGGAAATCATGTTCTGCGCTACTGAAACCCTTCTACTCTCTTCGCACCTTTTACAAGTAAGTATCCCTTCGCCGAACCCAAAGCCGCTACCTATCTCTTGTTCTATTCTGCCACTGCAACACTCTTGATGAAACATCTCTAACTCCTCGAAACTAAACTTTTCATCCTTTTCTCTTTTCTTTACTTCTATCGTAAACATTTTCCTCACCTCCCTATTAAATTTTTAAGGTTTTCGGCCCTAAAGGAATGCCTCATGCTTCCTGCGGGGTAAAAATTATCCGAAAGCCAAAGAATCTTTATTTTCTTTGGCTTTTGTTATTATATCAAAAATTCTTAAATTTGTCAAACTTTGCTACCGATATTGCAAAACAGTTTATAGTTTAT
>CAYXSK010000049.1:0-2555 GCA_964466325.1 uncultured Candidatus Saccharibacteria bacterium
TTTTTTTCTCAAAATTGGGTCAGGATATTTTTTAATTTCCAAAATTGCCATATTTTTATTTTATCAATATTTTTGACTCTTTAAAATACTTTTTTATCTCTAAAAATCCAGTTATCAATGCCACTATAATAATAACAAAAAGAAGCTGCCAGAAACTAATCTCGGCTAAATTAAATCTTTGACCAAAAAGTGGTAAGTAAATTCCCAATAAAAGAAAACCAACTGCTCCCATTGCCCAGAGATTAATTACTTTATTGGTAAAAGGACCTAAGGAAAAAATTGATTCTTTATCGGAGCGGGAAATAAAAGCTAAACTGATGTGGCCAAAAATCCAGGCAGAAAAAGCTAGGGTTTGGCATTGCCTAAGTCCTAAATTTTGAAAATAGGCATAAAGATAAACAGAAGTTACGGCCAAAAATAAGACTGCTCCTTTAATCAAAATATTTTTAATGACCCGATTACTCATTATGTTTTCTTCAGGATCTCTGGGCGGCCTGAAATATATATTTTTCTCTTTGGGCTCAGCAACGAAACCAATTGAGGCTGCTAAATCCATAAATAGTTCCAAAATAATGATTTGAATTGGAGCAAAGGGCATTGGCACCCCCAAAAGAACAGGCAGAAGAAAGATCAATACTAAGGCAACCTTGACCGATAAATAATAATTGATTCCTTTTCGCAAATTATCAAAAAACTTTCTGCCCTCAAAAATCCCCTGGGTAATGGTAATGTAATTGTCGTCAGCCAAAACAACTTCAGCTGCCTCTTTGGCAACATCGGTTCCTTTAATTCCCATAGCAATACCAATATCTGCTCCTTTTAAAGCCAGAGCGTCATTAATTCCATCACCGGTAACTGCCACCACCTCTTTGTTTTTCTGAAGGGCTTGAACAATACGGTATTTATGCTCTGGATTGGTTCTGGCAAAAACTGATACTGATTTTACGATATCTTCTAATTCTTTATCTGACAATTTATCTAAGTCTTCACCGGTTAATACTTTCTCATCTTTTTTCAAAATACCAACTTCTTGAGCAGTAAAGCGGGCGGTTAAAGGGTGGTCGCCAGTAGCCATTATCGTTCTCACTCCAGCCTTGACCGCTTTGGCAATGGTTTCTTTAACCCCTTTTCTTGGCGGATCTTCAAAACTGATTAAACCGATAAAATTCAAATTTTTTTCAAGCTGAGCAAAATCCAGGCTTTGCTCACCAGCAGCCAATTTTTTATAAGCTACAGCGATAACTCTTCTCCCTTTGGAGGTTTGCCGGGCTAATTCATTTTTAATATCATTGCCTATACTATCGCAGAAGGAAAAAATTTCTTCTGGTGCTCCGGTAGTAAATAATTCAAATTCATCCCCGCTTTTTCTTATCACTGATTTTGATTTTCGGCCATTACCCAAATTCCTTTGGCGAATCACTTCCGGAAGCGAGGTATTAATTTTTAATTCTAAAGCTTTGTTTTTGATCTCCTCTTCCATGGGCGATAAAGAATACTCCGAAATAGCCCAAAGCTCCTTTTTAATAATTTCTTTTTCATTGTCGGGATAAAACGAAACAATCTTCATTTGGCTTTCAGTAATGGTTCCGGTTTTATCAGTAACAATAACCGTTACATTGCCCAAGGTTTCGGCTCCCTTAATTCTTTTAACCAAAAAATTGCTTTTAGAAAGAGTATAAGCTCCCAATCCCAAAACCATAGTAATGATAATTGGCAGCTCTTCTGGAATAGTGGCAAAAGAAAGGGAAAGGCCGGTCAAGACCATTGTTTTTGGGTCTTGACCTCGCAGGAATCCTATTACTGGAATAAGAACAGAGAAAAATAGAGCTAGATAAACCAATTTTCCAGCCAAAGATTTCATGGCCAGCTGGAGAGCAGTTTTGGGCGGTTTCACTTCTTTTAAGGTAGTGGCAGTTTTGCCGAATTTTGTATTTTTAGCTGTGGCGAAAACTTCGGCTTTTCCTTGGCCAGAAACAACGATGGTTCCAGCATAAATTTCATTGTTATAATTTTTGTCTTGGGGGAAGGATTCACCGGTTAAAGCTGACTCATCAACCTGGAGGCCCAAACTATCCTCTACCTTGGCATCGGCAGCAATCTTGGTTCCCGAGGTCAAAATCAAAATATCTCCGGGCACGACATCTTCTGAATCGATTTCAGAAATTGTACTATCTCTCAGAACTTTTGTTTTGGGAGCGGAAATCTTTTCCAGAGAAGCTATGGCTTTTTTGGCCCGAAACTCGTTATAAACTTCGGCCAAAACTAACAAAAAAATTACCACAAAAATAGTCAGGGCATCTTCCAGTTTTCCCCATAAACTATAAAAAAATCCAACAGTCAGCAAAAGCAAAATCATTGGCTCTCTAATTTCGTGCCAAGCAATTTTCAAAAAACTGATTTTTTCTGCCTTAAAAATTTGATTTGGCCCAAATTTTAAAAGCAGCTTTTTAGCTTCTTCTGAACTTAAACCTTTATTGCTTTTCCCCATTTTAAAATTTACTCATAGCGCAACGCTTCGATTGGTGAAAGTTCGGCGGCTTTTCGGGCTGGATAAA
>CAYXSK010000050.1:0-2530 GCA_964466325.1 uncultured Candidatus Saccharibacteria bacterium
AAGGAGAAGAACTGAGCCACTTCTCAACCGGCTCAGTTTTTGTTTTTAAAATGGTAAAATAAATATATGGAAAGGATTATTCTACATATTGATATGGATGCTTTCTTTCCCGCGGTAGAGGAAAGGGAGAACCCCCAATTTAAAGGAATGCCACTAGTTGTTGGAGCAGACCCCAAAGGAGGACAAGGCAGAGGGGTAGTTAGTAGCGCTTCTTATGCAGCCAGAAAATATGGAATTCATTCGGCTCTTCCAATTTCAAAAGCATATCAACTTTGTCCCAATGCTGTATTTTTGCCAGTCAATATGGAACTCTATCAGAAGGTTTCTGGAAAAATAATGGAAATTGTTAAAAAATATTCAAAGCTCTGGGAAATCATCAGTTTGGACGAAGCCTATTTGGATATAAGTTTTTTGAAAACCTATAAAGGAGCTAAGCGAGGGGCCCGCCTTTGGCGGGAGGGTGGCGGGGGGGTTGGAGTCCTTGCTGAAAAGTTAAAAGAGGAAATCCTTGAAAAAGAAAAATTGACTTCAACTGTTGGCATTGGCCCCAATAAATCGATTGCCAAGATGGCGGCTGAAAAGGCAAAACCAGATGGCCTTTTAATAATTAAACCAAATCAAGTGAAAAAATTTTTGGAGCCATTAGATATTAAGAATTTGCCTGGAATTGGACCTAAAACGGCTGAAAAACTCCGGGCTATTAGAATAAATAAAATAAAAGAGCTTAAAAGATTATCAAAAGCCAAATTAAAAAATATGTTTGGAGTGGTAGGGAAGACCATTTATGAGAGAGCCAGGGGAGTTGACGAAGAAGAAGTTTCTTCCGAAGAAATCATTAAGTCCGTTGGTAAAGAACACACTTTTGACCAAGATACCCGAGACCCAGAAATTCTTTTTGGAACTTTTGAGAAAATTATTAGAGATATTTGGGAAGAGCTTATCGAAAATAATTTTTCTTTCAAAACTATCACGGTTATTTGCCGTTTTTCTGACTTTGAAACTCGTACTAAATCAAAAACCGAGCCTCGCCCATTAAAAATGGGCGGGGCGAAGGTGAAAATGAGGACGAAGTCCTCATTGCCTACATTAAAAGAGCCAACTGACGATTTTGAAGTTTTAAAAAGCGAAGCTAAAAAACTTCTTTTGAGACTTATTATGGAAAACCCAAAATTAATTCGCCTAATTGGATTGAGAGTATCCCTCTTAGGAAATTTAAAAACTACTATTCAAAGATAGCTAAAATTATGATAAGGTAAAAGTGCAAGTTATTTTAAAGAAACTTTTATGAAAATTTGGGATTACAATTTACCCCGAAATTGGAAACCTAAGAATGAGAGGCAGTGGCTTTGGTATTTGGAAAGAAAAATAAATTATGATGATTGGAAGGGATTAAAAAAAGCAATAATTAAAAGATATTTTCAAAAGTTAAAAAAGAGGCTGGATCCCGGGAAAAAAAAGATGCTCGAGTTTTATTTTAAAAAATATGGTTGAGGAAATAATCCCTATTCAAAAAAAGGTTCTAAATCTTTTTTCTAAATCTCCTCTTAAAGATATATTTTACTGGACAGGTGGAACCTTATTATCTGTTATTTATTTACATCACCGTCAATCGAGAGACCTCGATTTTTTTAGCAACCAAGTTTTTACCTATAATCAAATAATAGGCTTCGTAAGAAGCTTAAAAAAACGACTTAAATTAACTAAAATTGAAGAGAAAAAAATTTTTGATCGTTGGGAATTTTTTCTCCAGGATAAAGATGAATTAAGAATAGAGTTTGTTTTTTATGACCATCCTAAACTTAGGCTAAGAAAGAAATGGCAAGGAATTTTAGTTGATTCTTTAAATGATATCGCTGCTAATAAAGTTATGGCTCTTTTTGATCGTTCAGATCCAAAAGATTTAGTAGATTTATATTTTATTTTAATCAAAAAGAATTACAAGGTTAAAACCTTATTAAAATTTGCAGAGAAAAAATTTGGAGTAAAATTAGAAGAAGTAGCTTTTTGGTCAGAATGCTGCAAAAATTTGAAAGATTTAGGTGTAATTTCTCCTCTTTTGATAGTTAAAGATAAGCAAAAAACCATTGCCAAAATAAAGGAATATTTTACCTCTCGATCAGCAGACTATTTACGAAAAATATTAAAATAAGATACCCTGAATATTTCTGAAGAATTCATTGGCAAAGAAATAAAAGATATAGAAAAAGAATTGGAATGACATCTTTTAGTTACCCTATAACAAAAATTGCCTGCGATTGGGCAATTTTATTTTGAGCGGAACGAAAAACACTGCTTTTAAAATTTTTGGTTGAAAACCCAAAATTAATTCGCTTAATTGGCTTAAGAGTTAAAATTTGTTAAAATCAAATAAGTTTATGCAAAAACTTTATTGTTATGTTGACGAAACTGGACAGGATACAAAAGGAAAGCTCTTTTTAGTATCAGTCATAATAACAGAACCACAAAGAGATGCGAACAATATTTTCTATTCAAAATATCATAACACGCGCGCTTACGTTGATCTTACAAT
>CAYXSK010000051.1:0-2438 GCA_964466325.1 uncultured Candidatus Saccharibacteria bacterium
GGGGCAGTCTTTTCTGGTTAACAGTCATAGTTGATATTGGCAAAGGAGCTTTGGCGGTTTTGATTCCTCAATGGTTCTCCTTTTTGGGTTACAATCTTTTTTGGGCAATAACTTTAGCTGCTTTTGGAGCGGTTTTGGGCCATTGTTTTTCAATATTTTTAAAATTCCAAGGTGGAAAAGCTCAGGCTTCTTTAATTGGCATTTTGGCAATCTTAAATTGGCAATGGTTGCTCTTCCCTTGGGGAGGAATAGTTATTCTTTATATTTTGGCTTCTGGCTACCTCTTTTTAGGCCAATTTATGGGAACGATTTTTTTACCGATTATTACTTATTTTTTGGTACCTGAATATTTCTGGCTTTCTATTTTGGTAGCCATTCCTATTTTTATTAAACAGTGGCCAAGGTTTATTCCAATGCTAAAGGGGAAAGAACCAAGATGGTATTTCAAGGAACGAAAAAATGCTTAATTCTATTCTGTTCATATTTTTAGGTTATTTATTGGGCTCTCTCCCCTTTGGTTATTTAATAACTCGTTTTTCTACCGGAAAAAATATTTTAGAAGTTGGTTGGCGAAAGACCTCGGGCTCTAATGTATTTAGAAATGTCGGCTTTTGGCAAGGATTCTTAACCGGAATTTTAGATGTGGCTAAAGGTTTTTTAGCTGTCTGGCTGGCTCAAAATGCCGGTCTTTCTCTCCAAATTCAGGCTCTTTCTGGAGTAGCGGCTGTTACCGGTCACAACTGGAGCTGCTTTTTGAAATTTGCCGGAGGAAGAGGCATTGGAACTCTGATTGGCGCCTTTTTGGCTTTGTCCCCGGGAATTTTAGGATATTCTTTAATCCCCTTGGTTTTGTTAGCTTTAATTTGGAACGCTTCTATTGGCACCATTTTCTTTTTAACAACAGCCATCATCTTAACTGCCAATTTTGGCCAGTTGGAAACTACAGGCCTCCTTCCTTTAATCTCGCTCTTCCCAATTTTCATTAAGAGATTAAGCCCGATTGGAGAATTGTCTTTTAAAAAAAGTGGCCTAATTATAAATCGTTTAATTTTTGATAACGACCAAGCCTGTTTAGATTTAAGGATAAAAAGAATAATTGAAAGGTTGACAAAACGCTAACTTTTGATAGGCTTAGAATAGTCCGTCAGAAGCGGGCACTTTTATTAACTCATGGAAATTAAATCATTTGCATCGGCTATTGCTCAAATTGCTGAAGAAAAAGGAATCTCTCCTGAAAAAGTTTGGGAAACAATTGAAATGGCAATAGCCGCTGCCTATAAAAAAGAATATGGAAAAAGGGGCCAGCAAATTCGAGCCAAATTAAATCCGGAAACCGGAGAAGTTCAATTCTGGCAGGTGAAAACCGTGGTTAATAAATCAATGATTTATTCCGAGGAAGAATTGGAAAAATTAAAAGCCAAAGGTAAAGAAGTTAAGGAAGAAGAGGAAGAGGGTGCAAAAAAAGTCCGCTTTAATCCTGAAAAACACATCATGATTGGGGAAGCCAAAAAATTTAAATCCAAGATAAAGCCGGCTGAGGAATTGGAAATCCCTTTAGAGCCAAAAGAAGATTACGGTCGGATTGCTGCTCAAACAGCCAAGCAAGTAATTTTGCAGAGACTTCGGGAATCAGAGAGAGAAAGTATTTTTACTGAATATAAATCAAAAGAAGGAGAGATTATTTCAGGTATTGTTCAGAGAATTGAAGGAAGAAATGTCTTTTTAGATATTGGTAAAACCTTAGGGGTCCTACCTAAAGAAGAACAGGTCCCCGGCGAATTTTACCGACCGGGTCAAAGATTAAAAGTTTTTGTTTTAAAAGTTGAAGATACTCCCAGGGGTCCCATAATTTTTTTATCGCGGGCTTATCCAAAAATTATCTCAAAACTTTTTGAATTAGAAGTTCCGGAAATATCGGCTGGCCAGGTTCAAATAAAATCAATAGCCAGAGAAGCGGGCTCTCGAACCAAGATTGCCGTTGCTTCAATCGTGGAAGGCATTGATCCGATTGGAAGCGCGGTCGGTCAAAGAGGAACGAGGGTTCAGGCAGTGATTAATGAACTGGGTGGTGAAAAAATTGATATCATTGAATATTCTGAAGAGCCCGAAAAATATATTGCTAATTCCCTTTCTCCGGCCAAGGTCTTAGAAGTGAAAATCAGGCCCAAAAACCAAGCTCTGGCAATTGTTCCAGAGGACCAGTTATCCTTAGCTATTGGCAAAGAAGGCCAAAATGTCAGATTAGCCGCAAAATTAACTGGCTGGAAGATTGATGTCAGAAGCCCAGAGCAGGCCGAAGAAGAAAAAAAAGAAAAAAAATAATATGTTATTCCTACCAATTATTGTCTCAATTTTTAGTCTTATCTTTGCCTACTTTCTCATCCGAGAAGTTAAAAAAGCTCCTTCTGGTTCAGGGAAGATGATTGAGATATCTCAGG
>CAYXSK010000052.1:0-2392 GCA_964466325.1 uncultured Candidatus Saccharibacteria bacterium
ACCGGAGCGGCTAATGATTTGGAAATGGCTTCGGCCCTAGCCCGGAAATTGGTCAAGGAATATGGAATGTCTTCTTTGGGGCCCATTTCTTTTGGCGAAAGAGAGGAATTGGTGTTTTTAGGAAGAGAATTTGGCGAACAAAGAAATTACTCTGAGAAAGTAGCTGCCCAAATTGATAAAGAAGTGGCCAAATTTGTTAAAAATGCCGAAAATCAGGCAAAAAAGATTTTAACTAAAAAGAAGGGGCTACTCGAGAAAATCGCCCAAACTTTAATCAAAAAAGAAACAATCGAAAAAGAAGAATTTGAAGAATTAATCGGTATTAAAAAATCAGAAATAATCGAGCCGTTGCCAAAAAGAGAGAAATCCGTCAGAGTAAAAATCAGGCGCGTGTAGTTCATTGGTAGAACGCCTCTCTTATAAAGAGGAAGTAGAAGGTCCGATCCCTTCCACGCGCACCAAAAATATGGCTATTTCTCCTATTTGTAATAAATGCGGCAAAGAACTAAAAAAATTTGGCGGATTGATTTTCAGTCCGCCGAATAAGAGTGGAGTTGTTAAAAAATACCACATTTGCAGAGATTGTTTTAAAAAATTAGAAAAATCATTCCGCAAACCAAAATAAGAAACGGGCGCGTAGCTCGGCTAGCTAGAGTAGGGCGTGCTAAATATTGATTTAAATTGTGGATAAGTTCTTTGTCAATTAGTACTACTGGTGATATAATGTATACATGCAATCAAAATGGTTCGAATTAAAACCTGACGCTATAAGGCTTCGTAAAAAGGGTTTTTCTATTGGTAAAATTGAACGTCATTTAGGAATACCTCGCTCTACTCTCAGCGGCTGGCTAAGAGACGTTGAATTGTCGAAAAAACAAAAAGAAAAATTAACACAGAACTGGAAAAAGGCTTTAGTAAAAGCACGGAAAAAAGCAGTTTTGTGGCATAATGCCCAAAAAGAAAAAAGGTTAAAATCCGCAAAAGAACAAGCATTAAAAACGGTAGGGGCTATAGATATCAACGACAAAAAAATTATTGAGTTAGCGCTCGCAATCTTATATATTGGCGAAGGCACAAAAAGTAAAGTCGAAACGGCAATGGGCAGCTCAGATCCTTTAATATTAAAATTCTTCTTGGCTACACTAAAAGCCATTTATAATTTGGACCTTAAAAAAGTAAAATGCCAATTAAATTTAAGGGCCGATCAAAACCCAGAAAAAATGAAACGTTTTTGGTCTAAAGAGTTGAGTATACCAATTGATAATTTCGGCTATGTCAACAGAGATAAAAGAACTGTCGGCTCAAAAACATATCCACACTATAAAGGTGTTTGTTATATTGCTTGTGGAAACGTAGCAATCCAAAGAAAATTAATATATCTTAGCGAAATATTCTGCAAAAAAGTGATTGAAAAATACTTGGGCACTTGGCGCAGTGGCTAGCGCGTCCGCTTGACGTGCGGAAGGTCGTGGGTTCAAATCCCTCAGTGCCCATATGGAATTTAAGATTCTTTATGAAGATGAAAATGTTTTAGTGATTGATAAACCGGCGGGAATGGTTGCTGATGATATTCCAAGGCGAGTTCATAGATTAGATAAAGATACTTCAGGAATCCTTTTGATAGCCAAAAATGATAAGGCATTAGAATTTTTCCAAAAACAATTCAAAGAGAGAAGGGTAGTAAAAAAATACATCGCTTTGGTGGTTGGCAATCTTAAAAACAAGGGGGGAATGATTGAAACCTTGCTCGGCCGTTCACCCGGGGATAGAAGAAAACAAAAAGTCTATTTACCTGGCGAACCCGATTCAACAGGGAAAAGAGAGGCAGTCACAAAATATAAAGTATTGCGAAGATTTAAAGACTATGATTTGATTGAAGTTGAACCTCAAACTGGTAGAAAACACCAAATTCGCACTCATTTAGCTTATTTGGGTCATCCGGTTGTCGGCGATAAACTTTATGGATTTAAAGGACAAATTTGTCCAAAAAATCTCAAAAGGCAATTTTTACACGCCAATTATCTAAAAATAACTCTACCTAATGGAAGCAAAAAAGAGTTTAAATCAGAATTGCCAAATGAATTAAAATTATGTCTTCAAAACTTGAAACCTTTATAAAAACGCAATTAAAAGCTGATTTACCTGATATTCGACCGGGCGATACCGTTCGAGTTTCTCAAAAAATTAGAGAAGCCCCGAAGGAGAGTAAACTCCCTACGGGGCAGGGAGATAAAGAAAGAATCCAGGCCTTCGAAGGCTTAGTTATTGCCAGAAAACATGGAAAAGGTATCACTTCAACCATTACCGTCAGAAGAATAATTTCGGGAATTGGGACAGAAAGAATTTTTCCTCTTCACTCACCGACTATCGAAAAAATCGAGATTTTAAAGAG
>CAYXSK010000053.1:0-2105 GCA_964466325.1 uncultured Candidatus Saccharibacteria bacterium
AATAGCTACTTTACCCTTGCCTAAACAAATCTGACAATTTGAAAGTTTAGAAGGAATTCTAAAAGGATCTTTTCCCTTTCCCTTACAAAAAGCGCAGGGAATCATCTTGTATTTAACTTGCCCCGTAGCTCCCGCCTTGGCGGGATGCTTCGGGGTTGTTGTTTTTTTTGCCATAATTTTACCTGTCCGCCTCTGGCGGAGAAATATTAAATCATTATTATTACTTTTTAGCAAATGGTCTCATTTCTCTGTATTTTAATGTCCCCTACCCAACATCTATAGTATCTACCACTATATATTTACCCTGTTAGAAAGCCCTACCCTTTCTAAACGGGGTTTACCTTTTTCTTTTGCCTCATTTGAACCACCATCTTACTCCACTCCCCGGCCACTTTTTGACGTTCTCTTTTAAAATTTTCAAGCATTTCTTTTACTTCCGATTGCATTCTAATTAACTCCGTACCCACTTGATCCGTAGTTTCCTTTTGCTGATTTTCTTGTTCTTTTTTAATTTTAACCAAGGTTTTTTTAAAATCCTTCAGTCTTAATTTCTCACCTTTCTCTTTAAGCATTTCTCTCAAATTTTTTACTATGGTCATTTCTTGTTCTTGAAAATCTGAAAGCATCTGCTTGACATTTTCCTCCCGCTTTGATTGTGCCACCAGAATTTCTTCCATCATTTTATCAAAATCTTTCTTTCTTAAAGATTCATGTTGGGCTAAGGCTTCTTTTAATTCCTGGCTCATTTTTTCTCTTTTATGTCTAAATTCTTCTAACAATTTTTTAGTATCTTCTGCGATCTGTTCAACTACTTTTATTCGAGCTTCATAAGAAGCCACAATATTTTTAGCAATTTTAAAATTATTTATAGACATACATTTCAGTACCTAAATTTATCCTTCTATATTTATACCCGGTAGTAGAAATTCGATTAATTTTTAGAATAAAAATATTCCTTAATTCTACGTTTTAAAAATCTTCTTCCCTATGATGTTTTAAAATAATTTTCTCGTCTTCTTGCATCATTTTCACTACCGGGTATACAAACACAAATTTTGGTATTGAAAATATATTTAAGGCATGCTTTCTGTCTCCTATCCTTATTACAGGATTTGGAAAAGGATTTTCCTGTACTTTTCCAACATAAAGGATGCCTTAAATAATAGTACTCAAGCTCTTTAAGCCGTGGCGGTTAAGCCAACAGCTTCGGCATACTTTAACCAAGTCTCAACTGAAGCAACAACCACTCTGGCTTCTACTGCTAACAATTCAATGCCAACTAAAGATACTCTTGCCCAGGCATCAACTACCACGCCCTTGTCAAGAATTCGATCTACCACCTCAACTAAGCTTGAGCTTGCAATAGTTTTTTCTACGGCCATAACTTTGCTGTCCATTCAGCCAGATTGAATTTTCAAAAAAGAAAATTAAGCTGACAGAATAGAATTAATTATTTTTTATAATCTTCGACCTTTGTTGTTTTAGGGCTCGCTTATTCGCTCATTAAGTATTTTAACTTCCCATTGACAGCATCCTCTGCTATTGACAAAATTCTTAACATAGTGTAGAGTATTTAATCAATATAAATGTAGATATTTGAATGGGGTGTAGGGAGTGGTTGGGATTTATAGGAAGTGATTGGACATTCTAATCCTCCTACGTTTTCCTGACCATCCTGCGCCCCATTCAGATATCTAAACTGTATTTTCTACTGTGTGAATAAAAAAGCCCTTAACTATAGTTAAACACACTAAGGCTGTAAAAGAATAAATATAGTGTACCTATTTATATTCTTTTATAGCCTGGCTTTGTGTCCAACCACAATTAAGGGCTTTTTATTATTGTTCAGTTTTTCTAATTCGGATTGTTTTAATTCGGATTGTTTTAATTATTTTAATTGAAATAAAAAATCCGCTGCAAAAATTGCATCGGATTTCCCGAATTGAATATTAAATTCAAAAACGCTAAGGTCCCACTTCGCTGAAGCTTCGAGGGATAAATTGGGTGCCTGATTTTTTCTGACCAGGTAAAAGCAATCTCTCTCTCTCTCTCTCTCTCTCTCTCTCTCTCTCTCTCTCTACAAATAAGTCATTTTTCACCCCCTC
>CAYXSK010000054.1:0-2062 GCA_964466325.1 uncultured Candidatus Saccharibacteria bacterium
GATGGTTTTGGAACACCGGCGAAATTAAGTAGTAAAGGCGCCACAATAAAAATTACAGAGGTCGGACCTCTGGAAGCTCCAAAAAAAGATGAATGGCAAACAGAACTCAAAGAAGACAATATTCCTCCCGAACCTTTTGAAATAGAAATTCATCAAGAGCCCACAATTTTTGAAGGCAAATATTTTATAATTTTTTCTACCACTGATAAACAAACAGGAATTGATTACTATCAAGTTAAAGAGGGAAAAAGAGACTGGAAAAAAGTAGAGAGCCCATATTTATTGGAAGACCAAAATTTAAAGAGTATAATAAAAGTAAAAGCAGTTGACAAAGCGGGAAATGAAGGAATCGCCGAGTATATACCTTCAAAAAAACCGTTTCCTTGGCGGACAATCATTCTGATTGTGGCAGGAACAGGAATAATTTGGTGGATTATTAAAAAATTTAAAATAAAATGAAGCTATAGGATAAATGATAGTTTATTATTGACAAATAGAATTCCTATGTGTAAAGTGTAAATATGCTTATAGAACGATTATTATACAAACAGGTAAAACCGTATTTTGATTCGCCAGAAGCAATCATAATCACCGGTATGAGGCGAACCGGCAAAACCAGCTTGCTTCAATTTATTTATGAACGAGTTGACTCTTCCAATAAATTATTTTTGGATTTAGAAAATCCCTTAAATCAAAAATATTTTGAAGAGTCTGACTACGAAAAGGTGAAATCCGACTTGGAAATTTTGGGCTTGAATTTTACCAGAAAAGCCTATCTTTTTCTGGATGAAATTCAATTGGCAAAAAATCTTCCTTCGGTAGTAAAATATTTAATTGACCATTATAAAGTGAAATGTTTTTTAACCGGTTCGGCCAGTTTTTATTTAAAAAATCTGTTTTCAGAATCATTGGCCGGCAGAAAATATCTTTTTGAGCTTTTTCCATTAACCTTTAAAGAGTTTCTTTTGTTTAAAGAAAGTAAAATCATTTTACCCAAAGATTCGGAATTAATCACCAAACCAATTTTTGACACCATTTCAAATTTATATAATGAATATCTTCTATTTGGCGGATTTCCCGAGGTGGTTTTGAAAAAGGGCATTGAGGAAAAGAAAAAATCTTTAGAAGATGTTTTTTCGTCTTTTTTCCAATTAGAAGTTTTAGGGCTGGGAGATTTTAAGAAAAATAAGATTGTTAGGGATTTAATGATGATTTTGATGGAGAGAATTGGTTCTAAAGTAGATATTCAAAAATTATCTCGGGATTTGGGAATTTCCCGGCCCACTGTTTACGAATACCTTGCTTTTTTAGAAGGCACTTATTTTCTCAATCTTGTTAGGCCATTTAGCAAAAGCAAAGACATAGAAATCAGAAAAATGCCGAAAGTTTATCTTTGCGATTCAGGATTAGCCAACCATTTTGCTAAGTTAAGCGAAGGAATTTTGTTTGAAAATAATATTTTTCAAAATTTAAGAGTAAAGGGGAAAGTCAATTACTATCAAAGAAAAAGTGGATTAGAAATTGACTTTATTTTAGATGAAAGTAAAGCCCTGGAAGTGAAAATTAATCCGCGAGAAACTGATCTTAAAAAACTTAAAAAGGCAAGCCATCAGCTTAGATTGAAAGAGTTCAAGATAATTTCTAAAAATTACAGCCAGTTAGGGAATATTTGCTATGGATTCATGTTGTAAAATTTATTTTAGCGCAGAATTTTCTGAAAGAAAATTCTGCCTATGCACTCCCTGTTTATTATAAATGGCGGCGAGGGAAAAGTGGAAATTTATTTACACTTTGACCGAGCGAACCATTTATATAGTAGAGGAGATAGTTCTCCTCCCACTCTATTTATAAAAATGAAACATCAAAGAAAGCCAAAAATAATTTTATATTTTACATTGCTGCGCCCCGTAGTTAAGTCCGTAGGATTTATACTACTGGGGTCATTTTGCATTTTAATTTTTGCATTTTGCATTGGAGCGAGCGGAGCAAATGCTGCTTCCGCCTCGCTTTATCTGTCTCCTTCCACCGGCAATTTTACTGTCGGCGAGAATTTTTCAATAGC
>CAYXSK010000055.1:0-2043 GCA_964466325.1 uncultured Candidatus Saccharibacteria bacterium
GGAAAATTTTCACCATCATTTCAGAATTTTTTGATAGATTTATTTAATTATCTTTTAGTAGTTTTCAACGCCCCCCGGTTTTTACTAGTAAGTAATAGGGGCTTGTTTTTTTTAAAATTTTTGTTATCCTGAATAAATATGGGTGGCGTACCAAAACAGAGAAAAACTAAATCGAGAAGGAATCAGCGCCGAATGCATATTTGGGCCCGAGCGCCGGTTTTGGCTAAGTGTCCAAAATGCGGAAAACCGGTCTTTCCTCACACCGTTTGCTCCAATTGCGGCTATTACAAAGGAGTAGAAATAATTGATGTTTTGAAAAAACTAACTAAAAAAGAAAGAAAGAAAAGAGAAAGAGAAATGAAAGCCAAAGAAAAAGGTGAGGAAGAAAAACCTAAAGAAAAACCTTTAACCTGGGAAGAATTATCTAAAAAATAAAATGTCTAGTCGTCACCTATCACGATCTATAGCAATGCAATCTCTCTATGAATGGGATTTTTTTGGGAAGAAAGTAAATTTGGAGAAGATTGTCGAAAGAAATATCAAAGAATTCGGACCAGGATTAGAGGATACAAGCTTTGTCTGGCAGTTAATCACCGGTATTGTTCAACATCTTCAAGAAATCGATAAAATCATTGAAAAAGCTGCCCCTGAATGGCCGATTGACCAAATTAGTATTGTTGATAGAAATGTCTTAAGAATGGGGTTATACGAACTTTTATACGAAGATAAAACTGCCGTTCCTCCTAAAGTGGCAATAAATGAAGCGATTGAATTGGCCAAATCTTTTGGCGGAGAGAGTTCGGGTAAATTTATTAATGGAGTATTAGGAACAGTGTATAAAGAAATTGAAAAAACCGAAGAATCACAAAGAACACCATGAAAGAACTTTCTTCTCTTGAGAAAAAATTAGGTCTTAAATTTGAAAATAAGGATTTGTTAACTCAGGCTTTTTGCCACCGTTCTTATTTAAACGAAAACCCGGATTTTCCCCTCGCACACAATGAAAGATTAGAATTTCTGGGTGACGCCGCTTTAGAGCTCGTTATTACTGAATATCTTTATCAAAAATATCCTAAAAAATCAGAAGGAGAACTAACCAATTGGCGGGCAGCACTGGTCAATGCTAAAATACTTTCCGAGATTGCCAGAGATTTAGATCTTAATGATTATTTATTACTCTCAAGAGGAGAAGCCAAAGAATTAGGAAAAGCCAGGCAATATATTTTAGCTAATACCTTTGAAGCTTTAATTGGGGCAATTTATCTTGACCAGGGGTTGGGTTCCTGTCAAAAATTTATTAAAAAGTATTTAATAACAAAATTACCCGAAATTATTGAAAAAGGTCTTTTCAAAGATACCAAATCCCGCTTTCAGGAAGAAGCTCAAGAGAGAGCGGGAATCACCCCTTCTTACAGGGTTTTGGATGAATGGGGTCCTGACCATGCAAAACACTTTATTATCGGAGTTTTTCTTGGCCAAGATCTGGTTGCCAAAGGCGAGGGCTCTTCAAAGCAAGAAGCCGAAGAAGAAGCTGCCAAAAACGCTTTAAAAACAAGAAGTTGGTAACATGTTAGTAATTAGATTCTTTAGAATAGGTAAAAAAAATCAGCCTTCTTTTAAAATAGTAGTGACTGATAAGAGAAAGCCTGCTCGGGCAGGTCGGTTTGTCGAGGAGTTAGGTAATTATAATCCAGTGACCAAAGAAAAAGTTTTGAGGCAAGAACGAATTAAATATTGGCTGTCAGTTGGAGCCAAACCTTCTCCAACAGTTTTTAATTTGTTGGTTTCGGAAAAAATCATTGAAGGAAAAAAGATTGCCGTTCACAAGAAAGCGAAAATGAAAGAGAAACCTAAAGAAGAGAAACCTAAAGAAGAAAAACCCAAAGAAGAACCTAAAGTTGAGGCAAAGCCAGCAGAAGAGAAACTAAAAGAAAAACCAGCTGAACCAGAAAAACCTCAAGAAGCAAAAACTGAATAAAAATTATCTTCTATTTAATACTCTCTCTAGCCCCCACACCTAAACAGGCCGGGGGCTTTTGGGCT
>CAYXSK010000056.1:0-1963 GCA_964466325.1 uncultured Candidatus Saccharibacteria bacterium
GAGGCTCGGAATTTTATTCGGGTTCTCCGGCTCTTTCAGCTATGGCTGCCTGGAGGGCCGGAGCGGATATGGTGAGGATTATTGCTCCAAAAAGGGCAGCCGATATTATTGCCTCTTTCTCTCCGATTTTAGCTGCCTATCCTCTAAAAGGAGATTGGCTGACCAGAGAGCATTTAGCAACTTTGATTTCCATGACTGAATCAGCCAAAGCAGTGGCTCGAGGAAATACAGCAGTGGTCATTGGTGGGGGAATGGGAAGAAGCGAAGAGGTTCAGGAAGCAATTTTAGAATATCTTTCTGAAGTTTCCTTACCTGTAGTGATTGATGCTGACGCTATTCATGCGGTGGGAAAAAAACCAGAAATTGTTTCTGGAAAGAATTTCTTAATTACCCCTCACACTTACGAATTCTTTGTCTTAACGGGCAGAGAGATTTATAAGTTGTCAGATGAAGAAAAAATAAAAGCGGTTCAAGAAGAAGCAGCCAGATTGCAAACGACAATTTTACTTAAGGGGCCAACCGATATAATTTCTGATGGAAAAGAAGTGGCTTTGAATAAGACAGGTACTCCTCTTATGGTTGTCGGGGGTACGGGGGACACGCTTGCCGGAATTGCCGGAGCTTTAGTCGCAAGGAGAATTGATTCTTTTACTGCTGCCCAGGCTGCTGCTTTTATTAATGGTCTGGCTGGTGAATTAGCAGGAAAAAAATTAGGAGAATCAATGACCGCAACTGATTTAATAGACGAAATTTCTAATGTGTTGCCAAAATTTTAAATTATGGAAAGCTATGATTTAATTATTATTGGTGGGGGACCGGCTGGAATTACGGCTGGCATTTATGCTGCCAGGCAAAAATTAAATACTTTGTTGATTACTAAAGCTTTTGGAGGGCAGGTTGCAAGGAAGGCCGTGGCAATTGAAAACTATCCTGGCTTTGAAGAAATTTCAGGACTGGAATTAATTCAAAAACTTGAAAAGCATTTGAGAAAACAAAAAATTGATATTGAGAGAGATGAGGTAACCAAACTGAAAAAGATTGGAAACCATTTTTTTGTTCAGACCAAAAGCAAAAATCGATTTCAAAGTAAAGCAGTTATTGTTGCTTCGGGAGCTGACCCCAGGCCATTAGAGGTTGAAGGAGAAAAAAAGTATATTGGACGTGGTTTGAGCTACTGCCCAACTTGCGATGGACCATTATTTGAGAAAAAGACAGTGGCGGTAATTGGTGGAGGAAATTCTGCTTTTGAGGCGGCAATATTTTTATCAAAGATTGCTAAAAAAATTTATATTTTGGAATACGGAGAAAAAGTTGGGGCAGACCAAATAAACCAAGAAAGGGTTAAAAAAACTGGAAAAGTGGAGATAATAACTAACGCCGCTTTAAAAAAAATTAATGGTAAGCAATTTATCAACTCAATCGTCTATCAAGATAGAATAACCAATAAAGAAAAAACTCTACCCCTATCAGGAGTTTTTGTTGAAATTGGCTCTCAACCAGCAACCTCTTTTGTTAAAGGTTTAGTTGATTTTAATGAGAAAGATGAAATAAAAGTCAATCCTTTTACTGGTGAAACAAAAACTCCAGGACTTTTTGCTGCCGGTGACGCTGACGAAGTTCCCTATAAACAAATTGTCATTGCAGCTGGCGAAGGAGCCAAAACCGCACTTTCTGTTTATAATTATTTACAAAAAAATGTCAAAAGCTAAATCAATAAAAGCAAGGGAAATCATTGATTCGAGGGCGAACTGGACGGTTGAGGCGGAGTTAACTACTGAAGATGGTGTTTTCCGAGCTTCGGTTCCTTCCGGAGTTTCAAAAGGAAAATATGAGGCAGTGGCTTTGGAAGCCAAAAAGGCAGTAAAAAATATTGAAAAGATAATTGCCCCAAAATTAAAAGGAAAGGACGTTACTCGCCAAAAAGAAATTGATGAATGTCTGATAAAACTCGATGGAACCAAAA
>CAYXSK010000057.1:0-1836 GCA_964466325.1 uncultured Candidatus Saccharibacteria bacterium
TTTTCATTCTATCAACGATTATTTCTAAATGGAGTTCGCCCATTCCAGAAATAATGGTTTCCCCGGTTTCAATATCTCCTTTAACAGTAAAAGTAGGATCTTCTTCAGCCAGTTTTTTCAAAGATAGGCTCATTTTTTCCTGGTCGGCTTTGGTTTTAGGTTCAATCCGAACTGAAATGACCGGTTCGGGAAAACTAATCTTTTCTAAAACAATGGGGTGGGCTTCGTCACATAGAGTATTGCCCGTAGAAGTGTTTTTTAGCCCAACGGTCGCTAAAATATCCCCGGCAAAAGCCTCCTCAAGTTCTTCTCTTTTGTCGGCATGCATCCTCAATAATCTGCCAATTCTTTCTTTTTCTCCGGTTATTGTATTCAATAAATAAGAACCTCTTTTTAAAGTCCCGGAATAAACTCTAAAGAAAGTCAGGGTTCCCACATAGGGATCGGTCTGAATTTTGAAAGATAAAGCGGAAAATGGTTCAGAATCCAAGGGTTTTCTCTCAATTATTTGGCCCGTTCTGGGATCAGTGCCTTTTATTGCCGGTATTTCGATTGGGTTGGGCAAATAATAAATTATGGCATCCAAAAGGGGTTGAACTCCAATTCTTTTAAAAAGGGAACCAAAAAATATTGGGAATAACTTACAGGAAATTGTTGCTTTTCTCAAACCTCTTTGCAGCTCCTCAACTGAAATTTCCTCATTGGCTAAAAATTTTTCTAAAATTTCTGCATCTTCGGCCGCAATTTTCTCTACCAATTTTTTTCTCCAGATTTTGGCCTTTTCCTCTAAATCTTTAGGGATTTCTTGTTCTTTTACAATTTCGCCCTCTTCACCTTCGAAGATTATCGCCTTCATTTTCAATAAATCAATGAGACCGGAAAAATTATTTTCCTCGCCAATTGGTAATTGCAAAGGCATGGCATTCTTTGACAATCTTTTCCAAATTGATTCTAAATTGGCTTGAAAAGTTGCTCCAACCTTATCCATCTTATTAACAAAGCAAATCCTCGGGACATTGAATTGGTCTGCCTGACGCCAGACTGTTTCAGATTGAGTCTGGACTCCTGCTCCGGCGTCAAAAACGACAATCGCCCCATCCAAAACCCTCAAAGATCTTTGGACCTCAGCTGTAAAATCAATGTGGCCAGGGGTATCAATGATATTTATTTGATAATCTTGGCCCCCAACTCGCCAATAACAAGAAGTGGCGGCAGCCATAATGGTCATTGCTCTTTCTCTTTCTTGAGCCATCCAATCCATGATTGTTGTTCCCTTTTCCAGGGTGCCAATTTTGTAGGTTTTGCCGGTGTAATACAAAATACAAACCGTGGTAGTGGTTTTTCCGGCTGAAATATGGGCAATAATTCCTATATTTCGATATTTTTCAATAGGATAAGCTCTTGGCATATGAATCACCAGGCGAAGTGGGCAAAGGCCCTATTAGCTTCAGCCATTCGATGAGTGTCTTCTTTCTTTTTTATAGCTGCTCCTTTATTTCCAGCTGCCTCAATTAATTCTTCGGCTAATTTTTCTCGCATTGGTTTTCCTCTTTTGCTTCTGGCTGCTTCTAAAATCCATCTCGTAGCTAAGGTTTGAGCCCTTTCTGGAGGGACGGGTCTGGGCACCTGATAAGTAGCACCACCAATTCTTCTCGGTCGTACTTCCAAAAAAGGTGTGACATTTTTAAGTGCCTGCTCAAAAACCTCCAAAGGTTCTTTTTGGGTTTTAGTTTTAATGAGCTCAAAGGCTCGATAAACAATTTTCTGGGCGATTGATTTTTTCCCCCGCCTCATCACCTGATTAATAAATTTGGCAACAGTGACATTGTTATAAAT
>CAYXSK010000058.1:0-1691 GCA_964466325.1 uncultured Candidatus Saccharibacteria bacterium
AGGAATTGGCCAAAATGCAGTCAGAGGTAAAAGAAATGCTTGAGAATTTTAAAAAGGAGCGAGAAAAAGTTGCTTCAGAGTGGCAAAGTATGACGACCACAATGGCCACTAAGCGTAAAAACTTAAAAATATAAAAATTAAGAAAATTAAGGTCGAAGATTTTTAAATTTTTAGTTTTTTAAATTTTTAAAAGTATGGCAAAAAAAGTAAAAAAAGCAAAAAAAACAAAAAGAGCGCCGATTCTATCCAAGATGATTACCTGCGCTTTCTGTAAGGGAAAAGGCAAAGACCCCTTCGGAGTTCCCTCAAAAATGTCTAATTGCCAGGTATGCTGGGGCAAAGGGAAAGTGGCTATTGCCGATATTCCTCACGAAACCTGCGGAGCTTGTAAAGGAACGGGAATTTTTGAACATCGCAGATTGCCCTGTTCGGTTTGTAAAGGAAAAGGAGTAGTTCCGAAAGACAGAAGAAAGGGACCGAAAGGAATAAGCCCCGAAACCGGGCTTCCGGCAATAGGAAACTACTAAGCGCTATCACTAAAATAAAAAAATTAAATATAAAAAATAAAAGATTAAAAACACTTTAAAGGTCGAATTTTTAGAATTTTTAATAATTAATAATGCTTAAAGCCAAAATTAAATTTTCAAAAATTTTCTTTTTGATTTTTGATATTTGATTTTTGATTTTGAGCGAAGCGATTATGGCTTGGGCACAAGAAATGAAAAATTTAGCAGCGGCGATTAAAACCGGCCACAGAGAGAGAACCGGTCGAATTGATGAAATAAAAAAGGAAACCAAAGATCTTTTGGCTGACGCTGATAATTTTATGAAGAAGATAGCCGCTGATTTAAAAGAAGCGGCAAGGGATCTTAAAGATTTCTTAGCAAAGAGTGAAGCTACCAGAAAGAAAGATTTTGATGCAATGATGGGAGAAATTCGAGCAAAGATTAGAGAGATAAAGGGCGATGTGAAAAATTTGCTGTTAAAAAGCGAAGAGAAGAGAATGGCAGATTTCAAAGTCTTAATGAAAGATGTTACAGGGGAAGTGGAAAAAATTAAGAAATCTACCAAAGATTTACTTGCTGATTATAAAGCCGAGAGAAAAGAAGCGGCTAGATATTGGGCTGGTTTGGGAGGCAAAGAAGCAAAAGAGACATCAGAGACATCGGCCACCGAGGCGCCAAAAAGAAAAAGAGGCAGGAGAAAGAAGTAATAAAGAGTTTTGTCCGCGAAGACGAGCCGAGGGCGAAGTCTGAACGGTAACAAAACCTTTACCCCCTCACTCGAAAATTAAGCACCCTATGTTTTATTTCTACGTTTTACGGTCTCTCAAAGATAAAGATTTATATTTTGGATATACAGATGATTTACTCAGAAGATTTAAAGAACATAATGCAGGAAACGTAGCTTCAACCAGAGACAGGAGACCATTAGAAGTTATCTATTACGAAGCGTATAAATCTGAAAAGGATGCCCGAGAACGAGAGCGACAAATTAAACGAAGAGCTAAAGCTTTTATTAGTTTAAAACGTCGATTTAAAAATAGTCTTTTGGAATAATTTTCGAGTGAGGGGGTGCTCCAAGTTCTAACAAAATTTTCTGCGGCTGCTGCCTTAAAAATTTTGAGAACTTGGGCAAGGTCGAATTTAAATTTTATTAAGTTTTGTAAACTGACGAACATGCCTTATTTA
>CAYXSK010000059.1:0-1673 GCA_964466325.1 uncultured Candidatus Saccharibacteria bacterium
TAATTACTCCGGAAAATTTTGCTCAATTTATTAATTTAATTGAGGAAGGAAAAATTTCAAGTAAAATCGCTAAAATGGTGCTTTCAGAAATGTTTGCTACCGGGGCCGACCCTTCTCATATTATTGAAGAAAAAGGTCTAGTTCAAATTACTGACAAGGCTGAAATTGAAAAAATTGTCAAAGAAGTTATTTCAAAAAATCAAAAAGCAGTTGAAGATTTCAAAAAGGGAAAAGTGGCTTCTTTCCAATATTTAATCGGCCAAATAATGGCTCAAACCAAAGGAAAAGCCAATCCCCAAATAGTGAAGGAGATTTTAAATAAAATATTGACAAAAAACTAATTGAATAGTATAATAATTTTAACAAAATAGCACCTTTACAAAAAGATGGTGTAAAAAAAGGAGTAAGAAATTGAGAATAAAGATATTAGAGCAGGATGGCAGGCAAGATATTTTTCTGCCCCAAGCTGAGAGAAAAAAGATAAGTTTAATTCGGAAGCGACTGATCGCTCTTTTTCCAACTTTGACTTCGGTTAAGGAGAGAGGGATAGAGGTGACGAAGATTAAAAGGATGCCCAATACCCGTTCCTATTTTTTTGGAATTTCTTCAGAATCTGAGTCGGGAGAATTCGATCCTCAATTGACTCAAATAATTGAGGACATCGTAAATACCGTATTATCTCAAGTAAGGAGGTGAAGAAAGGATGATATTTGGACACTGTTTACTATGTTCTTCAATGGAGCTTGGCTATCAGAATGGCTTGCTAAGTGTCAAGGTTCCTGGACTTCAAGTCGAACTTCCTCTTTGCTATAAGCACGCCAAAATCGCTCGGCATCCAAACCAATGGCCAAAGATAAATCAAGATCTCTGGATAGAGGCGAGTGAAGAGCTAGTGAAATTAGAGGAAGATTATTTCAAAGGGAAGGAGTTTCCCGAAGAAACCTGTTTGCTTTGTCTGGGTTCTGGTGAATTAGAGTTTCAAGGCGAGTGCTGGTGGTGCAAAGGAAAAGGTAAAGTCAAACCCGAACCCTTACCGGATTGGAAGAGGTTACTTCAGGGTATATCTGTATCTCTTTAGGGAGCGTAAATGGGAGAAGACAAAAAATCCACAATATTCACGTCTTCTCCCTTTTTATTATTAACTATTGACAAAATCAAAAAAGATAGTATAATCTAAAGTATAAAGGAGGTGGAGGAAATGACTGATATAGAAGCCGAGAAAGCAATAAAGCAAAAACAGCTTGTAGTGACAAGCGACAGCGTTGGCTCAGTCTTTACTGGTCATTTGGTAGAAAAGCAAAAAAAAGGAAAAAACCTTGTTTTTCTTTTTGAGAATGGCCAGAGAGAAAGGATAGTTGGGCCGGCTTCAAGGTTTAGTCTTTGTCCTTTTCAAATCTAAAGGAGTAAAAGAGTGAGGGAGAAGACATTTCTTCGTTTGTACCTCACTCTTCTTGTTTTTTCAGAAATTTTTCTATTAATTTCTCAGTCTCTTTTTGATTTTTAATCCATTGAATCCTTTTTTCCTTTTTAAACCAGGTCATTTGGCGTTTGGCAAAATGTTCGATATCTTTTTGTAATTTTTTAAGCATTTCTTGATAATTTAATTTCTTTTGCAAAAATCTGGCAACCCATCTATATTCTAATCCAAACTCTTCGAGTCGTTTCCAGGAAAG
>CAYXSK010000060.1:0-1647 GCA_964466325.1 uncultured Candidatus Saccharibacteria bacterium
TTAAATTTCTTTTCCAAGATATCTAAATTAAAAATCGTTTGGGATTTGGATTTTGGAATTTGGAATTTCATCCTGTATCCCCTTAGTTTCGGGTATTTTTTAATCAATTCTCTAATGGGAGGAGGACTGGCTGTTTTTCCTTGCACGCCTCTGCCGGAGGGACCGCCGCGCTTGCCACCTCTTCCTATTCTTTTTGGTTTTTTAAATTTATGAATTGGTTTGAGTTCGTGTAATTGCATTTTTATTTTGATTTCAATTTTTTTAAAGCATTTATGGTGGCTCTGGCATTGTTTAATTTGTTTCCAGTTCTGCCTAAAATCTTTGAGGAAATATTTTTTATTCCGGATAGGGTGCAAATAACCCTGACTGTACCTCCAGCTACTAAACCCCTACCCTTTCTTTGAGGTCTTAATAAAACTTCGGCTGCACTATATTTAGCGTAGACCTCGTGAGGAATAGTGTCTTCTTTAATTGGTACTTCAATTAAATGTTTTTTGGCAAGTCTGGTAGCTTTTTCAACAGCTATTTGAACATCAGCTCCTGAAGCCATTCCCAAACCGACTAACCCCTGCTTATTACCCATTACTATCACTGCCCGAAATCTTAACTTTTTCCCGCCAGCTCTAGTATGAGCAACCCTCGCCAAATCCAAAAGCTTGGACTCAAACTCCTCTTTCGGCTTTTCAATTGTGGCTCTTTCTCTTCTCATTTTTAAAAATTAGAAATTTAAAATTTAAAATTTAAAATCTCAACCCTCCTTCTCTGGCTCCTTCAGCCAGGGCTTTCACTCTGCCATGATATTTATATCCTCCCCTATCAAAAACTACCTTTTCAATTTTTTTATCCAATGCTTTTTTGGCAATTAACTTCCCAACTTCTCTCGCTTTATCAACTTTTGGTTTTTTTGACTTTTTTGTTTCTAAATCACTAGCTGCGACGAGAGTTTTATTTTTCTCATCATTAACCAACTGAGCATAGATATGTTTGCTTGAGCGAAAAATGCAAAGTCGTGGCACCTTGCTGGTACCAGAAATTTTGGATCTTACCCTTCTATGGCGTCGATATCTTTTTTCTTTTTGTTCTAGCATATTACCCGGTAGTAGTTACTGCTTTTTTGCCCACTTTTCTTTTGATTACTTCTCCAACATACCTTATCCCTTTTCCTTTGTAAGGTTCGGGCGGTTTTGCCTTTCTTATTTTTGCAGCTATCTGGGAAACTTTTTCAAGGTCACAACCTGAAACAGTAATAATATTTTTATCAACCGAAAATTTTATTCCTTGAGACCCTTTTATTCTAATGGGATGGGTGAATCCAACATACAAGAGGATGGTATCGGCTGACTCTATATTTGCTTTAAACCCTAACCCCTGTATTTCTAATTTCTTTTCAAAGCCTTCGGTTACTCCTTTTGTCATATTGGCTAGTAGGGCTCTGGTTAAGCCCCAAATGGCTTTGACTCCTTTAATTTCTACTTGGGGAGAAACTAAAATTTTGTTTTCTCTTACTTCAACCTTAATTTCCGGTCGAATCTCACGAGAGAGCTCGCCTTTTGGACCCTTGACTATCACTTTATTGCCTTCAATTTTTACCTCGACACCTTCCGGTATTAAAATTGGTTTTTTTCCTACTCTTGACATAGGTTTACC
>CAYXSK010000061.1:0-1645 GCA_964466325.1 uncultured Candidatus Saccharibacteria bacterium
ATGGATAAAATTAAAGTAGGCATCATCGGTTCTTTAAGTTTTATAGCCGAGAAGCATATTGAAGCCCTAAAAAATTTGGAGAGTGATTTCGATTTTTACGGAGTTTGCGACCTTGACGAAAACAGAATAAGGGACCAGGCTTTTAAATATGAAATTCCTTTCTGGACAGATTATAAAGAAATGTTAGAATATTCGGAAATTGATTTATATGTTGTAGCCGTTCCAAATCATCTTCACAGAAAAATCGGTCAGGATGTGGCTAAAGCCGGCAAGGACGCTTTAATTGAGAAACCGATAACCACAAATTTGAGAGATGCCGATAAATTAATTAAAATTTTTAAGAAAAAAAAGAGAAATTTGTTTGTGATGCTCCAGATGAGATTTCATCCCGCTCTGTGTATGGTTAAGCAGGCAATTGATGAGGGGAAACTTGGCAGAATTTTAGGAAGTTCTTTAAACATTTTTTGGTTTCGTTCAGGAGAATATTTTCAAAAGTCAACCTGGAAAGGGGTAAAAAAATTAGAAGGCGGCAGTCTTTTAAACCAGGGAATTCATTATATTGATATAATGCAATGGCTGGTAGGGCCGGTAGAATCTGTTTTTGCCAGAATCTTTACTCTGTTTCATAAAATTGAGACCGAAGATACGGTTCAGGCAATTTTAAAATTTAAAAATCCCGCGGGGGAATCGGGGATATATAGCGGGGCAGGCGGAGCGTCCGGAACCCTGAATTTTAATATTTTTACCTATCCCAAAAATTTTGAGTGTTCCCTTACTATTTTTGGCACCCAGGGAACTATAAAAATTGGGGGGGAGAAAATGCAGGAAATTAAATTCTGGGATGTAAAAAATTATCCAATGCCGCCAATTAAAAAAACGGCTTATATTTTGCAAACTTATGTTTATGCCGATATCGCTCAATCTTTAAGGAGGGGGTTGCGGGCCGAGATTAGCGGCGGGGAAGCGAGAAAATCCTTGGAAATTATTGAAGCGATATACAGGTCTGCCAAAGAAAATAAAGAAATAAGATTTCCCTTGTAAGTAAAATTCAAAATTCAAACCTCAAAATGCAAAATAACAGTAGAATTTTTAAAAATTTGAATTTAAAAATTTGAAATTAGAAATTAAAAATTTTAGAGTTGGATTTGAGATTTAAATTTTATTTTATGAAAGAATATTTTGTCCATCCTTCAAGCGAAATAGAAAAAGGAGTAAAAATTGGGCCGGATACAAAAATCTGGCATTTTTGCCACATAATGAAAGGAGCAAAAATTGGAAAAGGATGCAGTGTCGGTCAGAATGTTTTTGTTGGAAGTGGTGTAAAAATCGGAAATTATATTAAAATTCAAAATAATGTCTCTGTTTATGAAGGTGTAACTTTAAAAGATTTTGTTTTTTGCGGGCCTTCAATGGTTTTTACCAATGATATTACTCCTCGTTCTAAATACCCCAAAAAAGGCGAATATGTTAAGACTCTAGTCAAGGAAGGCGCGTCAATCGGCGCAAACGCCACAATAGTTTGCGGCAATGCTCTGGGAAAACACTGTTTTGTTGGCGCCGGAGCGGTGGTGGTTGAAGACATTCCGGATTATGCTATCGTAGTCGGGGTTCCGGCCAAAATTGTCGGCTGGATGTGCGAATGCGG
>CAYXSK010000062.1:0-1640 GCA_964466325.1 uncultured Candidatus Saccharibacteria bacterium
ATGTGCTCTGACTTTCTTCATTATCGTACCAAATTCAATCCATAAATCAAGCCCCGAAGTAAGAACTTTAAACAAAACCCCGCGGCAAAATGGGGGTTTTGTATTTTTTAATTCTCTCTTTAAGAACCACTATTATGGTTTACCCCGTTAAAAGTCCTTGGCAGAAAAATTTTAAAAATAAAATTTTTTTTGCAATCAGCTAGGCAAACTATTACATCAATACACATTTTTTGGTTCTAAAACATTCGAACAGCAAGAACAGACTTCTAACGGGGTTTAGGAGTTTCTGGTTTTTCAATCTCCGGTTTCTCGATTTCTGGTTTTTTAATCTCTTCCCTTTCTAACTCCTCCTTTACTTTTTCCTGAATTCTTTTCTGAACTTCTCCTGGAACTTTCGCTGGCATCGAAGCTTTTTCCGGAACTTCATCTAAAGCACCTTTCGCCTTTAAGGCTTCTACTGCTCTCTCGTGTCCTTTAGCTGAAACGGTCATTGCTTTTTCAATGGCCTCTTTTGCTTGCTCCGGAACTTTCGCATAAACTTCAGCTAAAATCTCTAAATGGATAGAGGTTGCCTTTCCGACCAATTGTTCAAGGGTGGTGGTATCTTTGCCAAGTCCTTGGGCAATCTGGGAAATTTCATCGCCAAATTTGTATTGATTTTCAAACTCCTCTACCGCCTCTCCTGTTTCATCAATTTTACCCTCATCTGCTTTTACTTTAGCTCTGTTTAATCTCGCTTCAGCCGCTTTTAGATTAATTTCGGTAGCTTTTTCTGGATCTTCGTCAGCAATGTCTCTTAAAGAAGCCATTTCCCTATCGATAGTGCGATCTTTTGCTTCTTTCACCTTAGCTGATGTTCCAGCCGATATATCTTTTGCCCCATCTTCAATCTTGTCTAAATCTTCAATATCTTTTATTCTTTCTTCGCTCACCACCGTTGCCAGTGTTTTACCTTTTCCTCTTACCTCCTCTAATGTAGTCTGGAGATCCCCATAGTCTTCCAAATCCTTTTCAACTTTTGCTTTATTTTTCTTTACTGCTTCTTGTTTTGCTTTTTCTAAACGGCCTCCGGCGCTATCTATATTGATTTCTACTGCCTTGCCAGGATTTTCTCCGGCCAGGGCTTTCAAAGCTGCAATATGACCATTCTTTGATTTTTCTAAAGCCCTGGTTATGGCTTCTTTTGCAGCGTCAGGAACTTTTTCCAGCAATCCTTCTAAAACAGTAAGGTGTTTAGATGTGGCATTAGCTACAATCTCGCTAACACTCTCAATTTTCTCTCCTTTAGCTTTTGCTGTTTCTGCTTTGGCTAAGGCTTTTCCAAGCTGATCTTCATATCTTTTGAGGGCCTTTTCTGCTGCTTCAGGTTTTCCTTTCTCTACTACCGCTTGAGCTTCAGCTACTCTTTCCGAAGCAAGTCCGGCATATCTTTCGGCTTTTTTAAGGTCGCCAAAAGTAAAGAAAGTGCCAATCCCTTCTGAAATCCTTTCCAGAAAATAGAATGGGCTATCAGGAGTAAGACCGGGGGCTGGAAGTTCGACCCCTTGAGCTAAAACTCCTACTCCGAAAGAAAGCAATAAAAATAATAAAGCTGTTAATAGTGATATTTTTCTCATAGCTTGTTTTTTGTATTACATTAT
>CAYXSK010000063.1:0-1614 GCA_964466325.1 uncultured Candidatus Saccharibacteria bacterium
GATTTTGTCAAGAGAAAAGGTCTTTCCCCTACTCTTTCTTTTTTGTTTGCTTTTCCTACATAATTGATAAAAATTTAAAACCTGGTCAGCAATTTTGGGCCAGGAATATTTTTTAGCTTCTTTCAAACCCCACTCGCCCATTTCTTTTCTTAATTTTTTATTTTTAATTAAAATTTCTAATTTTTTTGCCAGGGTTTTGTAATCCCTGGGTTTTGCTAAAAATTGTTTCCCCTTTCCCTTTAAAACTTGCTGATAGCCTTCGTTAGCAAAAGCCACAACTGGTTTACCACAAGCCATTGCTTCGACCAAAACCAAACCAAAACTCTCCCCAAAAATTGCCGGACTGCAAAAAATATCGCAGCTATTGTAATAGGATGGAAGCTTAGGGCCAGTAATTTGGCCCTCAAAATAAACTTCGTTTAAGTCATTTTCTTTTACATATTTTTGACAATCTTCCTTCAATTCTCCCTCTCCAACTATAATTAATCTTAAATTAGACGATACCCACCCGCCACCCAGTTTTTTCTGTAAAATCTTGTAAGCTTTCAAGAGATAAATGAGTCCTTTCCTTTTTTCAATTCGGCCAACAAATAGAATATTGACCCCGCCCTTTTTAGGCAAAAAGGTGGGGCTTTTTAATTTCGGAACCCGGGGATTAAATTCCTCTAGATCTATTCCATTTGGGATAACTGCTTTAGGACTCTTAAAATCTTTAAAAACTTTAAGATTTAAAGGGGCGACGCCAATTATTCCATCAATTTTCCACTGGACAATTTTAGTAAGGAGATAAAGAAAAATTGGGAATCTTTTCAGAAATTCACTTTTTTCAATATTGGCATGGAAAGTTAAAATATTCAGAGCTTGAGATCTCTCGAGAATTTGAAGAGAAGAAAAAAGTCCACAATTATGGAAATGTAAAATATCAAATTTTTCCTTTTTAAGAGCCATTTCTATCGCCAAGGGGTTAAAATTGATATCAAAATCTGACTGACTTCCATCAAAAGTGATAGGGAAAGAAGTTCCCAAGAGAATGACATCTGAGCCGTAATCTTCCCGCCAATTTCTCCTCGGCGCTATAATCTTTGAATAAATCCCTCTTCTTTTAAATTCCTTATATAACCCCAAAACATGCCTTTTTACTCCGCCTGGCTGATAAAATGAATGAAAAGAAATAAGGCCAATCCTCATATTTTTAATAATTTTATCAGGAAATTTGGCACTTGCCAATCTTTTTGTCCTGTGTTAAGTTAATAATGTATATTCTATGAATCTCCGATTCATATCAATACTTCGATAAATCTTTGATTTATCTCGTATGGCAAATGAACTTCCAGAGAAATTACCTCCTCAATCAATAGAAGCTGAGCAATCTTTGTTGGGTTCCCTGATGCTCGATAGAAATGCCATCACCAAAGTGGCTGATTTTTTACAGCCAAAGGATTTTTACCGGGCTACCCATCAGGAAATTTACCAGGCCTGCCAGGATCTTTTTGAAAAAGGAGAGCCAATCGATATTTTGTCAGTTTCAAACCGACTGAGGGAAAAAAATTTGTTAGATGAAATTGGCGGTCATAGTTACTTAACCGAACTGATAAATTCTGTTCCCACTGCCAG
>CAYXSK010000064.1:0-1572 GCA_964466325.1 uncultured Candidatus Saccharibacteria bacterium
TATATGTCGCCAAAAACCAAAAAAACTACAAAAAAACTCAGGAAGGTTAAGAAAATAACAAAACCAAAGGTAGAAAAACCGAAAATTCCTCCCAAAGAGGTAGAAAAATATTTTGAAGGGATAGGCAGAAGAAAAACAGCGATAGCCAGAGTTCGACTTCTTACCCTCCGGTCGAGCAGGGAAGACGAAAAAATATTTTTAGTTAATGAAAAACCAATTGAGAAGTATTTCCCTACTTTTGAACTTCAGGAAGTCTGTAAAGCCGCTCTGGAAAGGATGCAATGCCTTGATAAATTTAGAGTTTCAGTTATTGTAAGGGGGGGAGGTTTACAAGGCCAGGCAGAGGCTATTCGTCATGGCATAGCTCGAGCTCTAGTTTTATTTAGCCCTGATTTTCGAAAAAGATTAAAAAAGGCGGGCTATTTAAAAAGAGACCCAAGAATGCGAGAAAGAAAGAAGTTTGGCTTAAAGCGGGCCCGCCGTGCCCCCCAGTGGCAGAAACGATAAAATGTTCAATGAGTCTTTGACTCATTTCGATGCTAAAAGAACTACTTGACCAATTTTATTTAGATAGAGAAAGAGATAGAGAACAACACCATTTTTATATTACCGATGCTGGTAAATGCCCTCGGGCGATCTTTTTTAAATTTAAAAATGTTCCCCGGGCAAAAATGACACCTGAAGTATTGCGCATGTTTGATCACGGTGATTACATTCAGATGCAGATTTTAAACAATCTCTTTAGCTTAGGAATTGTCAGAGCCTCGGAAGTGAAAATTCCTCCCCAGGAATTAATTTCGGGCCGGGCGGATGCTATTATCACCTTCAACAACGATCTTTATGTGGTAGATTTTAAGAGTATGAATGGTATGGTTTTTAAAAATTTAGCTCAGCCGAAAGAAGATAACCTTAATCAAATCCAACTCTATCTTCACTTTTTTAAGATTCCAAAGGGCATTTTACTTTATATAAACAAAGATACCCTAGAGCTAAAAGAATTTTTAGTCGAATATAATCCCATTGTAGCCAAAAACCTCCTCAAAGACCTAGAAGACCTTAAAACAAAAGTTGATTCCAATATCGTTCCAGACAGAATTTCAGGTTACCCGGATGATTTCCAATGCAAATACTGCCAATTTAAAGAAATTTGTCAGATGGCTGGCAAAAGCACCCTTAAGTGGGAAGATTTTAAAAAGAAAGTCGATGAAGCTAAAGCTTCATCTTAATCTTCGCCCCGTCCTCCTACAGAGGGCGGGGCTCGATGATTGAATTAGGGGAGTAAAATCTTTGAACGGTATAAATTTCCTTCGCTCAAAACATACAATTTTTTCTCAAGGCTATTCCAGAATATTTCTGCCTGCCCCGTAGGGAGCTTGCTCTCCTGCGGGGGTTTTTTTATTTCAGCAATATCAACAATGTTGATTCTGTCCCTGTCGTCTATTTCGCTGATTTTAATTTTATCTCCGGCATTAAAAATTAAATAATTATTATTTAACCAAAAAATATCTCCGATTTTTTCAGAAAGCCGGGCAATTAAAATTCGCTCCCCGGCTTTTTTTTCTGGCTGGGAAA
>CAYXSK010000065.1:0-1543 GCA_964466325.1 uncultured Candidatus Saccharibacteria bacterium
CCACGCGAAAATTATTACGCGCTAACTTTAATATAGAATATAGAATATAGGGCATAGGGCATATTGCATTTATGATTTATGAGAAAAAAACAATTTAAAAAAACTAAAATAAAAAAGGAGAAAGGAACAAGAAAAACTAAACCCGGTAAGAAAAAAAAGTTAAAAAAGAAAATTTCCCCAATTTCAAAGCGGGAAAAGATTTTTGGGGAAAAGCCTGTTAAAAAAGAGGAAGAATTTAAGGCAAAATTGGAAATTTTAATACGAAAAGGAAGATTAAGAGGTTTTGTTACCTTTTCCGAGATTCTCCATTTTTTCCCCAGAGCTGAAGAAGATATTGAAACTCTGGAAAATGTTTATCAGGAAATAGAGAGAGAAAATATTGAAATAAAAAGAGCCAAAGAATACTTAACCATAGAAGAAGAGCCAAAGGAAACTAAAGTCAGAAAAAAGAAAACTTCGGTTTCCTCCATTGAACCAAAGCTTGATTCTACCCAGATGTATTTACGAGAAATTGGAAAAGTGCCATTTTTAACCGCTGAAGAAGAAAAAGAGCTGGCAAGAAGAATTGAAAGAGGAGAAGACGATGCAAGAAAAAAGTTGGCTCAAGCCAACTTGAGATTGGTTGTTTCAATTGCTAAAAGATATATTGGGCGTTCTCCGAATCTCACTTTGCTTGATTTAGTTCAGGAAGGCAATTTAGGTCTTTTTCGGGCAGTAGAAAAGTTTGATTGGCAGAGGGGCTATAAATTTTCAACTTATGCAACTTGGTGGATAAGACAGGCAATAACAAGAGCCCTGGCTGACCAGGCCCGAACCATTCGCATCCCCGTTCATATGATTGAAACGATTACCAAATACACTCAAGCCAGAAGAAGACTTCTGCAGGATTTGGGAAGAAATCCTTTGCCAGAAGAGATTGCGGCGGAAATGGGAATCAGTGTTGATAAAGTGCATCATATTATGAAAATTTCCCAGGAGACCGTATCCCTGGAGACGCCGGTAGGAGACGATGAGAAAGATAGTATTTTGGGAGAATTTATTGAAGACGAAAAAGAATTGCCACCCTCTTTAATTGCCGCTCGGGAATTATTGAAAGACCAGTTAAAAGAAATCTTGGTTGACCTGGCTCCAAGGGAACAGAAAATATTAAAGATGAGATTTGGACTTGATGACGGGGTGACTCACACTCTTGAGGAGGTGGGAAAAGAATTCGGAGTTACCCGGGAGCGAATTCGCCAAATTGAAGCCAAGGCCCTGGGAAGAATAAGAGACCACCGGTCCCTGAAAAAATTAAAAGGATACTGAAATAATTTTCAATTTTTCCCGCCTTTGGCGGGATCCCGCCCCGCATTTCCGCCTTTGGCGGAATCCGCCGTAGGCGTGATTTGCGGGACCACGCTGTGGCGGGACTGTGGCGGGACAATTTTCAAACAATTGAAAATTTTTAATTTTTTAGTACAATTAAATGACATTCCGCGGTGGCGCAATGGTAGCGCGGCTCGCTGTTAACGAGAAGGTTGTAGGTTCGAATCCTACCCGCGGA
>CAYXSK010000066.1:0-1526 GCA_964466325.1 uncultured Candidatus Saccharibacteria bacterium
TCCAGAAAATCCTGATGATTTCGACGCCTTAAAAACAGCTTTGGCTAAATTGAAACTAAATGATGCCTCACTTAGTTTTGAACCCGAAATGAAAGAGGCTTTAGGCCGGGGTTTCCGTTGCGGCTTTTTGGGCACCCTTCACGCGGAAATCGTTTCGGAAAGACTGCGCCGAGAATTTGGTTTAGATTTGGTAGTTTCTAACCCTTCGGTAGTTTACAAAATTATAAATAAAAAAGAAAAGGAAACTTTTGTTTATTCTCCGAGCGATTGGCCAGAGGCAGCTGGAATTAAAGAAGCCCGAGAACCCTGGGTAAAAATAGAAATAATGACCCCCACCAGTTATTTAGGAGAGGTTTCAGAGCTTTTAAAAAACTCCGAAGGAAATCTTATTGAGACTAAATACTTTACTCAAGATAGATTACTTTTAATTTACGAGGTCCCTTTAAGAAAGATTATTATTGGATTTTACGATAACCTCAAAGGCCGAACTCAAGGTTTCGCTTCAATGAATTACGAGCTCTTATCTTGGCGACCAGGAGATTTGGTTAGGTTAGAAATTTTAATTGCCGGGAGACGGGAGGAGGCCTTTTCCAAAATTGTTTCTGAAAAAGATGCCTTTTCAGAAGGAAAAAGGATGGTCGAAAGATTAAAAGAAATTCTACCGGCCCAGCTTTTTTCTGTTCCTTTACAAGCAGCCATCTCCGGGAAAATCGCTGCCAGAGAAACAATTAAAGCAAAAAGAAGGGATGTGATAGCTCCTCTTTATGGCGGAGATTATAGCAGAAAGAGAAAATTATTGGAGAAACAAAAGAAGGGAAAGAAAGAATTAAAAGAAAAAGGCCGGATTCAAATTCCGTCCAAAGTATTTTTAGAGATGTTTAAAAGTACCTAATTTTGTGCTAAAATAGAGGAGCCAGTAAAAAGCCAACCATACTCAAAATCACCAGAGATATTAAAATAATCCAAATTATTCTAAAGACTGATTTTGGTCGAAGTTTCATCTGTTTTAATTATGTTACCAAAATCTAGAAGGTTTAAAAAGGGTAGTTCTTATCAAACAGTCTTTTTTTCAATTTTTCTCTGTCTCTTACTTTTAGCAGTCATTACCTTTCTCATCTACTCTAACTGGAAGATAACCCAAAAAAGAGCAGAACTGACAAGCAAAATCGAAACCCTAAAAAAAGAAATCCAAATTTTAGAAGAGAAAAATGCCAAATTGCGAGTTGGAATCTCTCAGACCGAAACTGAAGATTACTGGAAAGGAAAACTCTATGAACAGGGTTATGTAGAAAAAGGAGAACAACAAGTAGTGGTTTTACCCCCGAAAGAAGAGGAAACGAAAAAAGAAGAAAAAGGTTTTTGGAATCCTCAAGATTGGTGGGACTGGCTTAGAGAGAAATTGCGAGAGTAATTCAGTGGTAGAATGCGTCCTTCCCAAGGACGACGTCGCGGGTTCGAATCCCGTCTCTCGCTCCAGCCAGCGTAGCTCAATTGGTAGAGCAGGGCTTTCGTAAAGCTCAGGTTAT
>CAYXSK010000067.1:0-1513 GCA_964466325.1 uncultured Candidatus Saccharibacteria bacterium
TAACTGAAGAAAGTAAATTAAGCTATTTTTCGGCTCAAACTCGGGATATTTTAATTAAACTAAAAGAAAAACAAACTCCCGATTCTGAATTTTTTAATTGTCTTTCTTTAAAAGCCGAGATTGAGGAAATTGAAGAAAAAGATATTTTGCCCGAGATTCAGCTTTGTCTAAAGGAGCTTAGCTCCTTAGAAATCAAAGAGAAATTGGATCAAATTTCCCAAGAGATCAAAAAAGCCGAAGAGGTGAAAGATTTGGGAAAAATTGAAAAATTGTCCCAAGAATTTAATAAACTAGCTAAAGAAATTGTCCTATGAAGAGGAAAAAACGAAAAATCAGAAAGGTTCGAAAGGTGCGCAGAGTCCGGAAAAAAAGGAAAGGACTGCCGCGGGGCAGGCCTAAGAAAGTTTTTCTGCCAGAAAAGCTTCAGCAATTAATTAAAAAAGGTAAGGAGCGGGGTTTTGTTACAGTTTCAGAAATTTTATATTTTTTCCCGGCAGTAGAAAGAGACATTAAGGGATTGGAGCAGCTTTACGAGGCTTTGGAAAAAGAGGGGATTGAGGTTCAAGAAGCTAAAGAGTTTTTAGTACCGGAAGAAAAAGCCAAAAAACCAACCAGAGAAGCTGAAGCCAGAATCGACCCGATCCAGATGTATTTAAAAGAGATTGGGAAAATTTCTTTTGTTACTGCTGAAGAGGAAAAAGAATTAGCCAAAAGAATTGAAAAAGGAGATCTGGAAGCAAAAAAGAAATTAGCCAAGGCCAACCTCAGATTGGTTGTTTCCATTGCTAAAAGATATATTGGTCGTTCTCCCAATTTAACCTTACTTGACTTAATCCAGGAAGGAAACATCGGTCTCTTTCGGGCAGTGGAAAAATTTGATTGGCGAAGGGGTTATAAATTTTCTACTTATGCTACCTGGTGGATAAGGCAAGCCATAACGCGGGCCCTGGCTGACCAGGCCAGAACCATTAGAATCCCTGTTCATATGGTAGAAACCATTTCCAAATACACTCAAGTAAGAAGACGACTTTTACAAGATTTAGGCCGAGAGCCCCTGCCTGAAGAAATTGCAGCTGAAATGGGACTTGAGGTAGATAAAGTCCGCCATATTCAAAAAATTTCTCAAGAAACCGTTTCTTTAGAAACACCAGTCGGCGAGAATGAGGAAGATAGTGTTTTAGCCGAATTTATTGAGGATGAAAAAGTAGTCGCCCCTTCTGTCGAGGCAGCCAGAACCTTACTCAGAGAAAGATTAAAAGGAATTTTGGTTGATTTAACTCCCAGAGAACAAAAGATTCTGGCAATGAGATTTGGTTTGGAAGATGGTATCACCCACACCTTAGAAGAAGTCGGTCAAGAATTCGGAGTTACCCGAGAAAGAATCCGCCAAATCGAAGCCAAATCCCTGGAAAGAATAAGAGAACATCGAGGTCTCAAAAAATTGAAAGGATATTGAAAATATTGTATAATCTAATATATTCCGCGGTAGCGCAATGGTAGCGCGGGTGCCTGT